>DLYX01000262.1:5063-7951 GCA_003447545.1 Deltaproteobacteria bacterium
CCATCGCCCCCCCCGCCACAGGACGCTGCCAACAAACCGCTGGCGATCAATGCCAGAAAAGCCCCCGAAAATTTCTTCTTTCTCGTATTTCTCATCATGAACTCCTGCCCGGCAAACGCTCACCGAAAGCGCGATTCCAAGCCCGGCGATATCGCCTGTGGGTCGGCTAGGGGATCGTCGAGAGCGGCGATGTCCCCTGCATTTCAGGTGCGAAGATTTCATAAGCGCTTCGGTCGCGCTCACGCCAGAGATCCGCAGCGGACGGAAGTTCTGCCGGTGCATCCTTACGCCAGACCACGCGAGGTGTGATGAAAACCAGCAGTTCCTGCCGAGTATCCTGAGTCGCCTGATTCTTGAAGAGCCATCCCAGAACCGGGATATCCTTGAGCCAGGGAACACCACCCTCAACTTTCTTCGCCCGCTGGCGGTATACGCCACCGATCACGACGGTTTCCCCGTCGCGCACCAGAACCTGCGAGGTCGCCTGTCGGCTGATCTCGTTGGGAATCCCGTCCGTCTCGGCAGAACTCGGGACGCTGGATTTCACAAATAGCTGGAGCAGCACATAACCATCGCTCGAGACCTGCGGTGTCACGCGCAGGATAATCCCGGTATCGATCGCCTGAGTTGCTGTCGTATTGGATCCAGCCGAGCCACCCGGGCCGGTATTGATGACAGTCCCGGTACTGGGGAGTTTCACACGAAGAATCTCGAGGCTCTGAATCTGTGCCTCGCGATTGTTCAGCGTAATCACCTTGGGCCGAGAAATGACCTTGCCTTTGCCGTCATTCTCGATTGCGGTGATTTCTGCGTCGAGCTTCGAGGTGCCATCGAGCGAGCCCAGGACCAGCCCCAAAGTGCTGCCGGCTCCCGCTGCGATCCCCTTGGCGGGAAAATCGACCAGAATCGGCGCCCCGTTTGCGGCGGAACCCGCCGGGCCTGCTCCACCAACACCGATGCGACCGGGGAAATTCTTTCCGGTCGGATTTCCGGTTTCCGGGCTCGCAACATAGGAAGCACCCCAACGGACACCCAACTCACGAGCCGTCTCGGAGTCCGCCTCAAAGATCAAACCCTGAATGGCCACCTGCGCGGTCTGGACATCGAGTCGGCGCACCAACTCTGCAGCGCTCGCCACACCATCGGCCACATCACGAACAATAATTGTATTGGTCGCTTCGTTCACCATCACCAGGCCGCGGCCCGAAAGCATGCCGCGGCGATTCCGCGCGTTCGCTTCATTTGAGGATGCTGCGGAGCTCCGCCCCCCCCGCAAGATACGGGCGATTTCATTGGGGTTCACATAATTGACGCGAAGGTAAGCAGTCTTCAATGGTTCGAGTTCACGACCGGCCTGCCGAGCGGCCAACCGCGCCTTGCGCTCCTGCTCCAGTCGCTTGGCAGTCGAGACCACCAGCACATCGTCGTAGGAGACCATCTCCAGTCCAGTTGATTTCAGCAGAATATCAAGGGCCTGGTCCCAGGGGACGTCGTGCAAAACAATCGTCACCCGTCCGGAAACATCATCCGTTGCCACGATATTCCGCTGCGCCACGTCGGCAATGATGCGCATGACATTCAGGATGTCCGCATCCTTGAACTCGAGGGTAATTCGCTTTCCTCTGTATTGAGGTACGGGTTCGGGATCAGGCGCCAAACTGGCCACATTACGCGGCACCGGAAGTGCGCGCGGCGGCGCAGTCGTAGCCGCCGGCGCCGGAGCGGCAGCCGGCCGTAAAGCCTCTTTTTCGATTTCCCGAATCGCGGCAAGCTGCGGATCCACGTCTGTCGGAACCACCGGAGGTGTTTCCTCGACAGCGCGCAAGAGAACCGGCTCGGGGGCAACCTGCCCGTCGGTTGCAATGGCGAGCACCAGAGCCGCACGAGCGCTGGCTCCCGGTGGTGGGTCCGTGACGGCAAATACCGTGCGCGACGGGGCCCCGATCGGCTTCGCACCGACACCCATTACCAGAGAGCTGCCCTGATCTTCCCAGAGACAAGTTTCTTTCGAATCAGGAGACAGTTCGAAAACGACCCGAAGCTTTTCGCTATAACGACCAATACGGAAACGAGGCACCATGGCGACGCCGGTCTCTCCCTGGTCCTGTCCGGCCGAATCCCAAACTTCTCCGGCGATATCCGCGACGCAACGAGGAGGATTCTCCAGCGAAAAAGACCGAATTTCATCGGGCGTGCGGGAGAACTGGACAACCACTCTGGCACCCTCCCGATCGCCGGCCGCCCGCATATCGACCACACGCAGACCGCCTTCCGGAGCGAAGGGGCGAGGGACAACCGGGGCTGTCCCTACCGAAGAGGCCATGCGTCCGTCGCCGGGATCGGCTGACACCACGCCGGCGCCCGAAACCTCGGTGCGATACTCGCGCGGCACCGAAGAGGTCTGCTGGGCGCTGCAGCCCATCGCGACCATCGCGGCCAGGCTATAATAGATTATTTCTTTGCCCATCATGGCTGAAACTCGCTCTCGTCGGACGCCAGCACCATCACAATTTCCTTCCGGTGCCGCTCGCCGATGATGTCGGTATGCCACTCCTCCACAACCACGCCCCGCTCCCGAATATCCTTAACAACGCCACCGTTTCGACCAATCGGCGTTCCGGGCGTCAAAATGAAGCCCAAACCCGAACTGTCTTCCACCATCGCACGTGGCGGCTCCACCCGAGAAATGATTCCGACCAATTTCAACTGGCCGATCTCATACCGTTGCAATGGCGTGAGGGGCGTAATCGGATCCGGCTTGGCCGTTCGCATCATCGACAGAGGGCGGAAGGGATCTCTTTTGCCTTCGCTCTCGTATTCGGCGGCTGCACCCGAGGCACTCAATGGCACCAGAGCCAGACAAGCCACAATCAGACGCAGGCCCCTCA
>DLYX01000555.1 GCA_003447545.1 Deltaproteobacteria bacterium
ACCCGGGTCAGCGATTGCGGGGCATTGGGGCAGCACCCGGTTTCGGGATTGGCAACGCACATATCTTGCACCCGGAAGTTGTTCTTTCCGAGATTGCCGACGAACCGGTGGAGGGCCCGGATGAGGAGTTGGTCCGATTCGAATCTGCCGTCGCGCAGGCGATCGCGGATGTGCAAAAGCAGAGTGAGAAGATGGAGGAGATCTTGCCGGAGGCAACGGGCAAGATTTTCGAGGCTTATCTCCTGATGCTCCAAGATGACGCCCTGGCAAGCCGAGTCCGTGATTTTGTAGCGGCCGGTTCGTCGGCGGAATACTCCATACGGCTGGCGATCGAGGAGTTTCTGGAAGTCTTTGAGCAGGTCGATGACCCTTATCTTCGGGAGAGGGCCCTTGATATCCGCGACGTCGGACAGCGGCTTCTGCGAATCTTGCTCGGCCTGGATACGAGCCTTCGCGCACGACCTGGCAAGGGGAGCGTGTTGATCGCCCGCGAGTTGACGCTCACGGACCTTTCCGAGATTGACCTGATGGATGTTCAGGGTATCGCCCTCGCTACCGGCGGCGAGACTTCGCATGCGACGATTCTGGCGAAATCCTTCGAGATCCCGACGGTGGTCGGCATTGATCAGGTGCTGGAGGGCGTCTCGGAGGGGGATCATGTCATCGTGGACGGCAATGCCGGTGTCGTCTACCGCATGCCCGGCCCGGATGTCGTTCGTGAATACGAGCGAATGGACCGGGATTATAGGGACTTCAACGAGAATCTCGGCTCGCTTCATGACTTGCCGGCGACGACTACGGACGGACGCACGGTCGCCTTGAATGCGAATGTCGGCCTTGTCGGGGACGTCGTTTTGGCGAACCGCCACGGAGCAGAGGGTGTCGGTCTTTACCGCACCGAGTTTCCCTTTATCTCGTTTCGCGACTTCCCGAGCGAACAAGAGCAATATGATATCTACTGCAAGGTGATTCGAGGCATGGGCGGCCGCTCCGTGACCGTCCGGACGCTGGATATCGGGGCGGACAAATACCCGGCCTTTCTGCATACGCCCCGCGAGGAAAACCCGTTCCTTGGGTGGCGCTCGATCCGAGTCTCGCTGGAGATGCCGGAGTTCTTCGGCCAGCAGTTGCGAGCGATCATGCGCGCCGGTGTCGAGGGGCCCACTCGGATCTTGTTGCCGATGATCTCGTCGGTCGAGGAGGTCTTGCAGGCACGGGAAATTATCGAGAATACTCGCTCGGATTTATTGCGAGAGGGTATCCCCTGCGTCCCTGATTTGCCTTTGGGGGTCATGATTGAAGTTCCTTCAGCGGTCTATCTCGCTCCGCAGTTGGTACAATATGCCGATTTTCTGTCGATCGGCACCAATGATCTGATCCAATATTTGCTTGCCGTCGACCGCAACAACCGCAAGGTGGCACCCCTCTACCAACCCCTGCATCCGGCGGTGCTCGGCACGGTGAGCTTTGTCGTGGAGTCCGCTCGCGCGGCTGGAGTGCCGGTGTCGATGTGCGGGGAGATGGCTGCAGACCCGATGTGCACGCTGCCCCTGCTCGGCATGGGGATCGATGAGTTGAGCATGGAGCCGTTTTTCATTCCTGTGATCAAGAAGCTGATCCGCTCGGTTTCTCAAGAATCGGCGCAGGCCTTGGCTGAAGAGGTGCTCTCCCTGGGAACCTCGAGAGATATCAAGCGAGCCGTGTTCGATGCCATGCGTGAGCAGGGGCTGCTCGAGTTGCTCGAGATGTACCAATAAACTTCTAGTCCTTGGCCAGAATCACGACGGACGCATTGGCGCCGCGGCCCACTGTATGAGCGAGCGCGACACGGGGCTTGTTTGCTTGTCGTTCTCCGGCGGTACCGCGTAATTGCCAAGCCAGCTCCACGATCTGCCCGAGCGCGGAGGCTCCGAGCGGTTCTCCTTTGGAGAGGAGTCCTCCGGAGAGATTGATGGGGAGGTCGCTGTCCCGGCTCCCTCCGCCGTTCCGGATATAGGCACCGCCTTCGCCGGCCCCGCAGATTCCGAGCTCCTCGACCGAAAGAATGTGGCGGCCAGCGTCCGTATCCTGCAATTCGACCACGTCCAGGTCCTTGATTCCGAAACCTGATTGGGAGCAGGCCTCGCGAGACGCCACGCTTGTCGGGCTTTCCGGCTCGGCAACAATTCGACCGCATAAAGGAGTATGCTCGCCGAGCGCGCTACCCGGGTGGTGCGAGCGAAGAACGCTCGCGGCAACTTTGATGGCGGGCTGCCCCCGCGCAGGTTGGTTGGACAGGATCACGGCGGCGGCGCCCTCGTTGGGCGAGCAGAGCATCCACAGGTTGAGGGGGGCGCAGACGAGTCGGGAGGTGAGAACTTCCTGTCGAGTGACCGGTTTGCGAAACATGGCGAAAGGGTTGCGCGCCCCTTGTTGGCGGTTTCGAACGACGACATCTGCGAGGTCGTCCGGGGTCACCCCGGAATGTTCCATCAGCCGTCGGGCTCGCAGCGCGAAGTATGCGGGGGCAGGCGTAAGTCCAGCTTCTTCGCACCAGCCCGGAAAAAAACTTGAGCGGATCATGCCCCGTGGCATCTTCTCCATGCCGAACACGAGCACTCTTTGATGACGGCCGGAGCGAATCAGGTCTGCGCCCAGCGACAGCGCCGCACCACCGCTTGCGCAACCGGCCTCGATATTCATGATCGGGGGGCCTGTCCAGCCGACCCGAGACAGGACCTTATGACCTGCGGCAACACCCGAATACACACTCGCGCAAAAAGCTGCATCGAAATCAGGTCTCTCCAGACCGCTGTCCTCGACAGCGGAGCGGATCGCAGCAAGACCGAGCTGAGTGACATCGAGGTCGGGGAATCGTCCGAAAGGATGAATCCCGACCCCGGTGAGGTAGACCGGATGGTCGCTCACGAGGATGCCTCGACCGGTTCGTATTGCCAGCTCGCTCGCGACGAGCCGTCTGCGGTAGTCAGGATCAATCGCCCGATGCGCAAAGGCATTCCCGAATAAAGCCGCGCTGGATCGGTCTCGGCCACCACCGAGACGACCCGGAGCCCTTCGGGTAGATCAACAAGTCCAAAGCCGTAGGGGACCTCGCCGATGTAACCGGGCGGCGGCGCCGTCACTACAGTTCCAACATGCAAGACTCCCGTCCGGCCGACAATTTCCTCCCGGCAGCCGGCGGAGCCGCAATAGGGACAGTCGGGAGTGGCAGGAAAATGAAGGTCCCCGCACCGATCACAGCGCCCCGCACAAAGGCCCGCACCTCGTGGGTCGTCGGGCTGGGTGAAAAGCCCGGGGTGGATCGGCTCGATATTCACAGCTCCCGGATACCAGTTTTCAGTTGGTGTGCCCAAACGGGATGATCCCGACCGCCAGATGGTGTAGAGGATCGGTCCATGAGTTCGTCGACAGAACATGAGGGGTCGGGTCCGCGCCCGTGTCTGATTTGCGGTGCGCGCGGCGCCAAGCCGTTGCACGGGCCGCGGAGCTCTCTTTACCGATGTTCCTGCGGACAGGTATTTGTCGATCCGATCCCCTCCGGCGATGAGATTGCTCAGCGTGAAGATGACGCGTTTGCCGGCGGGTTGATGGACGAAACGGCTGAGATGTTCACCGCGTATTATCGAGATTTCCCCGAGGATCCTGTGGTTCTCGGTTTTCGGGCAACTCTCGAGCGCCTGCATCAGTTGACCGGCGGCGGGCGATTGGTGGATGTCGGGATCGGGACCGGTCTGCTGCTCCACCTTGGGAAGGAGGCTGGATTCGACGTTCTGGGATGCGAAATCTCTCCCGGAGCAGCGGCGAAAGCTACGGAGGAGTTCGGGGTGGAGGTGCAGGTCGGTGATTTTCTCGAGGCCGAGTTCAGCGTGGCACCATCTGTCATCACGATGGCGGACGTACTCGAGCACACGCACGACCCGCGGATCTTTCTCGAGCATGCTCTGGAAACTCTGAAACCAGGGGGGGCTCTTTTCGTGGCTGTGCCCAATCACCGATCGACCCTTTTCGGGATGGCTGATATCCTTGCGCGGCTTCCGGTAGTGGGAAGTCTGGCGGAACGCCTCTACGTGCCGAACCATTATTGGTACTTCACACCAGCGACTCTCCGAAGACTCGCTGAGGACGTGGGGTTCGAAGTCAGCGAGGTTCGTGGTGACACCCCATACCTTGGACGCTACAGCTTTTCCTTTCCGATTCGTGCGGGACTCGCGGTACTGTTCGCGATCGGGAAATGGACGGGTCTGGAAGGACGCGTCGAGATCTATGCCCGCAAACCGGCATGAGGCAGGATTGAGCCCGAACTCTGGAGAATCCGATGGAAAGTTTTAATCTCGCAATTTTGAACGAGCGGCTCGCGGAAAGCATGCCGGATCGTGAGTGTATGGTTTTTGGCGAACGTCGCTTGACGTATGCTGAAGTCGCCGAGCGTTCCCGTCGACTCGCCGACTATCTCCGCAAGGAGGGATTGGGTGAGGCGACCGATCGTCAGGGCCTGCCCGGCTGGCGCTCCGGGCAAGATCATCTGGCGCTCTATTTGATGAACGGCAACGAATACATCGAGGGTATGCTCGGAGCCTTCAAGTCACGGACTGTTCCGATCAACGTGAACTATCGTTACGTGGAGGAGGAGCTGCGGTATCTCCTTCGCGACGCGG
>DLYX01000204.1:0-2416 GCA_003447545.1 Deltaproteobacteria bacterium
CCAGAAATTCAGCGCTGTGGCTGCGGGTAACCCGCATGCCTGGTTCCCCGTGGAGAGAAGCGTGGAAGAGCTGATTACGCCGCAGCCGACCAACCGCATGATCGCCTATCCCTACACGAAATTCCTCAACGCGATTCTGAACACCGACCAAGCTGCCGGGATGATCTTGACGACGGTGGCCATGGCCCAGCAACTGGGGATCCCCGAAGATCGTTGGGTCTATTGGTTAGGTGGTGCGGAGTCGGAAGAAGAGGCCTGGTATCCGACGGAACGGCCGGACTTTTCCAATGCCCCGGCCATGGGCGACACCTCCCGCAGCGCCCTGGCCAATGCGGCCGTCGGTGTGGATGAGATTGATCATATCGATTTCTACAGCTGCTTTCCCGTTGCAGTGGAGCAGGCAGCCAAGCAGCTCGACCTCGATGTGGAGGACCCGCGCGGGTTTACCGTCACGGGTGGTTTGCCTTACGCGGGTGGTCCGGCGAGTGCCTACACGCTGCACTCACTGGCAAGTATGGCCGATAAATTACGCGACACGGGCGGTGGGAAAGGTCTCGTCACCGGGAATGGTTGGTACCTCACCAAACACTCCGCGAGCGTCTGGTCGACCGAAGCCGGCCAGAGCGAGTTGCGTCGCGGCTTGATCGAAGATCTGCCATCCCGAGATCTCGATACCAAAGCGCGTCCGTCGACCGACGATGTGAGCGGCCCGGCCACGATCTCGGCCTATACGGTGCAATACGATCGGGACGGTGCCCCGCAGCGTGGTATTCTCGTTGGCGATACCGCCGCGGGCGAGAGGTTCATTGCAAACGCCTTTGATCCGTCGGTCTTGCAGGGGTTGGTGACCAGCGAAGGCGTCGGTGTTCCGGGCACGTTGAGCAAAAAAGACGAGCTGACCATTTTCTCGCCGAGTTGATCCCGAAGACCGGAGCTCGTGGATCGAGCTCCGGTTTTCTCGATCGGGCGCTACAGGGTAGGCACATAGCATGGCCGCGCTCGACCCTTTTGGTCTCGTTACGATGGAGAGCCCGCTCGGGCTGCTTTCGCTGGCGTCCACGCCTCGCGGCCTCTCCCGAGTGGCCTTGTCTCCGTCGAATCCGGACCAGGTTACGGGTAGGGATCGAGCGCCTCATGGGTCGCTTTTGGCGGAAGCGACAGGGCAGCTGGGCGAGTATTTTGCCGGTCATCGGCGAGAATTTGATCTCCCGCTGGATCTTCAGGGAACTCCCTTCCAGAGAGATGTCTGGCAGGCCTTGGCCGAGATCCCCTTTGGCCAGTGTACGTTTTACGGCGCCATTGCCGCAGCTCTCGGTCGCCCGGGTGCGGTCCGGGCCGTGGGGGGCGCCGCGCATCGAAACCCGCTTCTCTTCATTATCCCCTGCCACCGGTTGATCGGGAAAAACGGAGATCTCACGGGCTTTGCCGTCGGTCTTGAGCGGAAGCGTTGGTTGCTCTCTCACGAGGAGGCATTGCTCTCGGCGTCTTCCCTTGGCATCACCGAAGCGTGAGTCGAAATCGAATCCTGATAGCCAATCGCGGAGAAATCGCCCTGCGGATTCTCCGTGCCTCCGAAGAATTAGGTTGGGAGCCCGTCGTCGTCTACACCGAGGACGAGAGCGAATCGCTGCCCGTGGCGCGAGCCGCTCAAGCCGTTGCTCTGCCGGGGACGGGGCCTGCCCCCTATCTCGACGCGACGATGCTGGCGAAGGTGGCCGCGGATCAGGAGTGTGCCTTCTTTCATCCGGGATACGGGTTCCTGAGCGAAAGTGCCGACCTCGCTCGCGCATGCGCCGATGCGGGGGTCAATTTTGTGGGACCGACGCCGGCGACATTGGAGACTTTCGGGGACAAGGCCGCTGCGCGGGCCTTGGCCCTGAAAACCGGCTTGCCTTGCCTCGAAGGCACATCGGCTGCGACGACGTTGGCCGAAGCCGAGGATTTTCTGGCCGGCCTCGGGTCCGGGGGAGCGGTTCTGATCAATGCCATGTCCGGTGGCGGAGGGCGCGGCATGCGTGTGGTCCGTTCCCCGGCCGAGTTGCCCAAAGCCTGGAAACGGTGCGCTTCGGAGGCACGACGAGCCTTTGGTGTGGAGGACCTCTACGTCGAGCGCTTTCTCGCGCCGGCCCGTCATATCGAGATTCAGGTAGCCGCCGACCGTCATGGGGAACTGATCGCTCTGGGCGAAAGAGAATGTTCGATCCAGCGAAATCATCAGAAGTTGGTGGAAGTCGCGCCGAGTCCGACCCTGTCGCCCAAGCTGCGGGAGGAGTTGTCTGAGTCGGCGCTGGATTTGGCGCGGGCGGCGGGGCTTTCCAATCTGGCAACGGTCGAATTTCTGGTGGCCGAAGGAGAGAAGGCGTTCTTTTTCATCGAGGCCAATGCCCGGTTGCAGGTCGAGCATACCGTTACCGAA
>DLYX01000204.1:2719-2902 GCA_003447545.1 Deltaproteobacteria bacterium
GGTCGAGCATACCGTTACCGAAGAGGTCTTTGGTGTCGATCTGGTGCGTGCGCAATTGGCGATCGCCGCCGGGAGTTCCCTGGCGGAGCTCGGGCTCCCAGCTGCTGCGGCCGCAGGATCGCGCGGACATGCGATTCAATTCCGTGTGAACATGGAGCGCTTGTCCGAAACAGGTCAGGCGCT
>DLYX01000558.1 GCA_003447545.1 Deltaproteobacteria bacterium
AGTGGAGACCGAGGAGGCGCTGCTTGTGCGTCTGTCTCGGGACTTCACCGAGGAGGGCTACCGAATCCGCCCTCTGCTGCGCGCCATCGTCCTGAGCGACGGCTTTATAACCGCTCCATCCGCAAACCCGCTTGCCAATATCCAGCAAGCGACATCGGGCCCCTTGCCCGGAGGTGATGCATGAAAAATGAATTCACACGAAGGCGATTCCTGCGCGGAACCATGGGAGCGTCGGCATTCGCTCTCGGACTGCCACTCCTCGATATTTTCCTGAACGACAACGGCAACGCGCTGGCTTCCGGCGCCCCGATGCCGAAACGTTTTGGCACCTGGTTCTGGGGATGCGGGATGAACCCCGAGCGCTGGGACCCCAGGCAGATTGGTTCGGGCTATGAGCTTTCTCCCGAACTCCAACCGGTGGCCGGCATCCGCGACGAGTTGAGCATCATCAGCGGCTCGAGTGTGCTGCTGGCGGGCGAAACGAATCAGGTCCACTACACCGGGATCATGGGCAGCCTGACCGGCGAGGCCCCGACCAAGCACGGGGAGTCGGACCTGCCTACGGTGGACGTTCTGATCGCCGACGAAATAGGCCAATCGACGCGCTTCCGTTCGCTGGAACTGGCCGCTACCGGTGTTGCCAAGCATAGCTACAGCCAGCGGAACCCAAGTGTACAGAACCCCAGTGAAATTTCCCCCCTCTCGCTCTACCAACGCGTCTTCGGTTCGGGGTTCCTCGACCCCAACGCCGCGGATTTCGCGCCGGACCCGCGAGTGATGTTGCGCAAAAGCGCTCTCTCCGCCGTTCTCGCAGATCGCCAGCAGCTCGACGCGGCGCTGGGGGCCACCGATCGCGCACGACTGGACGAGTACTTCACTGCCTTGCGGCAGCTGGAAAAACAATTGGAGCTGCAACTGCAAAAACCGCCCCCTCTGGCCGCCTGCGCCCCAGTCGACAGCCCCGAGAATGCGCCCGCGGGGCTCAACGTCGACAACGTGGTCGAGAACCACAAACTGATGGCCGAAATTCTGGCGATGGCATTGGCCTGCGACCAGACGCGAGTGTTCAATATGGTGTTCTCCGATCGCGCCTCAAGCCTGCATGCGCCGGGAAGTTCCGACACGCACCATACGCTCACCCACGAGGAACCACGGGACGCCGAACTCGGCTACCAGCGCAATGCCACCGACTTCATCCTGAAAACGATGGGTGCCTGGGCCACCTTTGTCGAGACGCGGCGAGCCGTACCCGAGGGCGATGGCACCCTTCTTGACCACTGCCTCGTGATGGCGCACTCCGAGACCTCCGACGCGAATACGCATAGCGTAACCGGCCTGCCCTTCATGATCGCGGGGCGCGCCGGCGGCAAAGTCAAACCCGGCACGCATGTCCGCACCATCGGCGACTCGTCGTCCCGCGTCGCGCTCACGATGCAGCAGGCCATGGGTTTGCGGACGAGTCGCTTCGGCGTCCGCCAGAACGAAACCGCCAAACCCATTACGGAGATCCTGGTCTGATGAAAAAAATAGCCCCGATCGCTCTCGGCCTCGCCGGCCTGCTTCTAATGTCCTGCGAAACCTCCACCACAAACGACAAAGGCGACGGCGACGCAGTATCCGCAACGACATCCGCCAAGGCTCCGGCGAATGAAACCCTCGGCTTTGTCATCTCGGCCTGGCGCGACGAGATTCCGCGCAACGTCGAGGGCGGGTGTCCGGAAGGGCTGAACATCACAGAAGCCGATCACTACAAGGTCGACATTCGAGACTACTATAAACGCGCCAAGGAGATCGGTATGGACGAGGCGTCGGCCGAGCTTTACGGCGGGGACGCCTGCAAGGATCGAACCTCACAACCTGACCCGGGCTATCGCAGCTTCGGCGGACCCACCACGATCGATGGTCTGGACCTCGACGGAAAAAACTCGAGCAAGGACAGCGGCGAGGGATGCGCGCACAACGACTTCGTCGGCCCGAACGGGGAGACCGGGATCGACAACCAGCATTGGCGACTGATGGGATGCACGTTGGGCTACCAACCCGACGGACAGATGGATCGCATGTGGGCCAGCGGGAATTTCATCAAGGAAGGCATCCCGATGCTGATCGAAATCACCGGCGTGGATGATCGTCGTAATGACCCCGAAGTCGAGGTCCGTCTGATGTCCAGCGGAGACTCCGTCTCGGTGGACTCCAACGGACAGGTGGTCCCGCAGCTCAGCATGCAGGAGCACCCCAACGACCGCTACCACAACACGCCCACCCGCGGACGGATCGAGAACGGCATTCTCTACACGGAACCGACCGACCTGTGGCTGCGCGTCAAGCAGCAGGTCATCGACGTGGATTTCCATTACCGGGACGCGCAGATCCGCGCCGAGGTTCTGCCATCGGGCGAGATCCGTGGCATTCTGGGTTTCTACTGGGACGGGGCAAACTTCTTTGATGCGATGAACAACCATAATATCGGCGGCCGCCATAGCGGTCGCATCGGAGCCCATACCCGCGGCTACGCTTGTGCGGGCATGCATTATGAACTCGATCGGGTCATGGATGGACATCCGGACCCCGAGACCGGAAAATGCACGAGCATGTCGACGATGATCCATTTTGCTGCCGTGCCCGCCTTCGTCATCCCGGCGGAGGAGGAGCAGGAGACGACAGCCCCGGCCCAACAGACCCGGCGCGCTGCCGAT
>DLYX01000274.1 GCA_003447545.1 Deltaproteobacteria bacterium
TTTTGGCGCGGGACGTCCGGGTTGGCATATCGAATGTTCGGCGATGAGCAGCCGTTATCTGGGGGAGACCTTTGATTTGCATGGCGGTGGGGAGGATCTGGTTTTCCCGCATCATGAGAACGAGATTGCTCAATCCGAGGGCAGTTCCGGGAAGCCCTTCGCGAACCACTGGGCGCACGTATCCTTTCTGCGTCTGGGCGACGAGAAGATGTCCAAATCGCTCGGGAATATCGTCAATATTCGAGATGCTCTGGAACGTTTCCCGCGCGAGGCGTTGCGCCTGATGCTTCTGCAGACCCACTATCGTTCGCCTCTCGAGTTCACCATGGATGCGGTTGCCGACGCCGAGAAAGTCTTGCTCCGGATGTACGAGACCCTGGCGCGGGCCTTTGAGTCGGAGCCTCCGGAGGCCCCGGTACCAGAGGCTGAGGAGCTTCTCGCGGAATTCCGAAGCGCCTTGCATGATGACCTGAATACGTCGAGGGCGCTGGCTGCCTTGCACGACGGCGTGCGTGCGGTGAATCGCATGATCGACGTCGGCTACTGCGCTCAGGCGGCCTCGGTCGGTCGCGCCATCGTTTCCGCAGGATCCGTTCTGGGTGTCTTGCAGGGCGATCCGGCAGCAACGCTTGAGGAAATGCGCCAGGGACGGGCGGAAGCCTCGGGAATGGATGCCCCGCGAATTGAGGCACTGATCGTGGAGCGGGCCGAGGCACGTGAGGCGAGAGATTTTGGTCGGGCTGACGAGATTCGAGATGAACTGGCCGCGGCCGGAATCGATTTGAAGGATGCACCGGACGGGCCGACCACCTGGACGGCCCGTCGTTAAATATCAGGTTTGGTTGTCTGTCGACTTTCGCTTTCTGCTTTCGACAGCTTGTGAAAAGGTTAATCGGGCGCCGTTCGAGGCGTTCATTTGCAGTAGTTCAAGGGAGAGTAGAGATGAAATCATTGTTTACCGCAGTATTTGCCGCGATTTTGATCATGGGCACGGGCCCTCTGGCGTTGGCTTCCGATAGCGCCAAGGAGGCGAAGGATTCCTTTGCCGCCGCCGCCGATGAAACCGGAGACGGTTTCAAAGAAGGATGGGATGCCAGCAAGAAGGCCGTCGGGAACGCGGCTGATGCCACCGGCGATGCCGCCAAGAAGGGCTGGGATTCGACCAAGGATGCCGCAAAAGCCGTCGGCACGGGCACCAAGGACGGCTGGGATTCGACCAAGGAAGCTTACAAGAAGTCTGCTGACTGAGGTCTTCCGGATTCAAAAAAAAGGCGAAGCCCTGATCAGGGCTTCGCCTTTTTTTATGCAGCGGCATTCGCCTAGAGGATCCCGGGTTTGATCTCCCGCGATACAAAGGTCTGCTTGGTTTCACCTTCGCCCAATTCGACCTCGGACCAGGCGATCGCCATTTGGGCCTTGTCGGAATTGCTCACATACGCGATCTCCGAGGCAATGATGTATTTCCCCGGTGGGAGCTCCCGAAAGACGAACCGACCTTCGGTATCCGAACGAGTCACCCATTTTACCTGAGACTCGATTTCGGGCGGGAACTCGTTTTTCTTCATGACGTATTTTTCCAGCCGATGCTCTGCGAACAGGGTCGCCGGAACCATACGGATGCGTCCTCGGAAGGATCGAACCTCCTTGTTCTCCGGGAATTGCAGGAAGGCACGACCGACGATGATACCAGCTCCGCGCTGACGGTAGGGGGCTGATTGCTCCCGCAGAAGTTCGAGGTCTGCTCCGGTAGGACCGTCGCCTTTGATCCAGTAGGTCGTCCAGGTCCCGATGGCGGCGCATCCGGGTGCGAGGATCAGGGTCAAAAGCAGGGCGACAAGGCCGGGCCGGCATTGGCGGGCGAGGGCTGGGAACATCAATTTCTCCTTTGTGGTGCGTTGAAACATCACATCCCTTGTACGCGAGTTCCACGTCTTGACCAACGGTCGAATCGCAATGCTTGCTAGGAGCTATGGCGAATGAAATACAGGCCACGGCAGATGCGTGTTCTACCGCTGCCAGCTAGAAACTTTCTGTAAACAAGTGTCTGAAGACAAATCTGGCCCGAAAACCGGGCCGACATCCCGCATTGAGGAGCAATGGATGAGTTTCCCGATTGATCTTGCCGCCTTTCGGCCGGTACCGCTGGACCCGAAAAACCCCGAACTCTCTCCTGATCAGGAGCGTCAGTTAGCTGATAATATTCAGTTATGTCGGGATGTTATCGTTTTCTTCACCGCATGTGCTGCGGCGAAGGGCCTCGGGGGTCATACCGGCGGCGCCTACGATATTGTTCCTGAAGTGCTGATCATGGATGGTTTTGTCCGCAGCGACCAGCCGGTGGTGCCACTGTATCTCGACGAGGCGGGGCATCGCGTCGCCATTCAGTACTTGATGGCGGTTTTGAACGGTGAAATGCCCGAGGAACGATTGCTTCATTACCGGGAGGCTTTCGGTCAACTGCCGGGCCATCCGGAATTCGGGCACACCCCCGGGGTCCATTTCTCGTCGGGGCGCCTCGGCCATTTATGGCCCTTCGCCAACGGCATCGCCTTTGCGAACCCCGAGAAGTCGGTCATCGTCTTCGGTTCCGACGGCTCGCAGCAGGAAGGTGACGATGCCGAAGCCGCTCGGATTGCCGTGGGGCATCAACTGAATATCAAGCTCGTGATTGACGATAATGACGTCACGATTGCCGGGCATCCGAGTGATTATTTGCCGGGCTTCGATGTCGGCAAGACCCTTCAGGGTCACGGGATGGATATCTGTGACGGTGATGGCGAGGACCTCCCGGCACTGTATCGGCGGATGTGTGCCGCCGTAACGAAAAAAGGCCCACACGC
>DLYX01000411.1 GCA_003447545.1 Deltaproteobacteria bacterium
CCTGCATGGGTTGACGCAGGGACGGGACCTCCCCACCTGCGGTCGGCTCGGCAGTCTCGCTGCGGCCGAAATCATCTCCCATTACGGAGCTCGACCGGAAACATCTCTCGCCCAACTAGCGCAGGAGAAGGGGCTCTAGGATTCGAAGGATGCAGGAGCCGGTCGAAACCTGGAGGCAGGCGATCGCCGCGTGCCTCGATGCTGCTGGCAGCGAGGTTGTCGGTCGCCTCCACGCGATCGAGCTTGCCGCCCGCTACCAGAACCTCGACAGCGAGGGCCGACAGAATTTCCTGATCCTCCTACCCGAGGAGTTCGGACCGTCGCCCGAGGCCATCGCCGCAGCCACCCGAGCCTGGCAGGAGGCCACCGAGGTCGGCCCGAGGATCGACGCCCAACGCCAATTGCGCCGCGCTCTTCGCCCCCCGTACAGACGCCTGTTCACGCAATTCCATGCCGTACCCGACAGGGCAAAATTCCTTGTCGATCTCCGCGCCGACCTGCTCACCATCGTGTCCCGGAGTCCCCAACTGCAAGCTCTCGACGATGCCCTGGTTTTCGTCCTGCGGTCCTTTTTCGATTTCGGCTTTCTCAAACTCGAACGGATCACGTGGAATTCGTCTGCGGCACTTCTGGAAAAACTTGTCGCCTACGAGGCGGTTCACGCCATCCGCTCGCTGGAAGATCTACGCAACCGACTCGATTCCGACCGCCGCTGCTACGCCCTCTTTCACCCGTCCATGCCCGGAGAACCACTGGCCTTTGTCGAGGTAGCGCTGGTCGCCGGCCTTTCGAGTTCGATTCAGAAACTGCTGGACGAGAAAGCCCCGGTCGGCGACCCCCACGCGGCCGATACCGCAATCTTCTATTCGATTTCCAGCCCCCAGAAAGGGCTGCGCGGCATCAGCTTCGGCGAGTATCTCCTGCGCGGGGCCGCCCGCCTTCTGCGGCAGGACCTCCCACAGCTTGGGACCTTCGCGACCCTCTCGCCCATCCCCGGCTTTCGGGTATGGCTGGAGAGCCGACTCGCGCGCGAGAACGCAGAATTCCTGGACCCGGATGACCCGCTGCGAGCAAGCCTGACGACCGTCCTCGAGAATCGCGAAAGTCTGCTCGAACCAGAGACCGCGGCCCAACTATCCCCGGACCTGCAAAAGCTTTGCGCCCGCTACTTCCATGCAACTCGAGCCGACGGAACACCGATCGACCCTGTAGCCCGATTCCACCTGCGCAATGGCGCTCGCATCGAAGCCATCCACGCCAACGCCGACATCTCGCCCAAAGGACTCCGACAATCCCTCGGATTGATGGTCAATTATCGCTATGCGGCGGAGACCCTGGAATCGAATCAGGCGACCTATGAGACCGAGCAGAAAATCCACGCCGCCGCAGCGGTCCGGGCGCTGCTCGACTAGGACCGCGGCTTACGAGGTTTTTGCAGGGAAGGCTTCCGCCCTCCGCCGGAAAAGGGAAGTCCATGCTGGCGGCATGCGCTCAAAAAACGGCTCGGCGGCAACAACTCCACGAGGAGGCTTTCGCCGGTGCCCGGGTGCTTGAATCCGAGACGCCAGGCGTGCAGCAGAATCTCTCGATCCGCCTTACGGCCGATCGAGGCGCGACCGTCCGGCTCGCGCTTCGCATAGACAAGATCGCCCAGGAGCGGGGCCCCGATCGAGGAAAGGTGCGCGCGAATCTGATGGAGCCGGCCAGTCTCGATTCGGCATTCCAGCAACGCGACACCCGAGCGCCCGCGGGCGCGCAAACGATAGTGAGTCACCGCCGGGCTGCCCTGCGGATCCGGCCGCGAAACCTTGCGGTCCTGCAGTCGCAGTTCCGCCAATGGCTGGCGAAGGACCCCCTCGCCTCGAATTGGCGTCGCGGCGGTAATCGCGAGGTAATCCTTACGAATGCGACGCCGGGCAAAATCCTCACGCAGGCGATCATAGGCTCTCGGGCTTTTTGCGAACAGGAGAAGCCCGCTGCTCGCGCGGTCGAGTCGGTGCAGCAACCCGTAATCCCGTGCCGCCCCGAGCCCCCCCAAAACCGTCCCGGCATGCGCCATCGCAGCATTCTGAACCGAATCCGAGGCATGGCCCGCACCCGGGAGACTCACCCGACCGCTTGGCTTGGCCACAACGAGGATCTCCTCATCCTCCCGCACGATCTCGAGCGGGATCGAGGAATTCGGCTCCGGATAAGACATGCGTGCACCTTAACAGAAGCAAATCGTCGGTCCCGCCGGATCTTTCACTGGATCGACACTGCTCCGTAACCAGATGGAAACATTCCGCTGTTAGATTCCACCGCAGGAAACGCGAAAATGATGTTTTGCAATTGGGACTCGCGAGATCGTCCCACCAGCCATTCCGAGGATAAAGTATAATGTTTTCAAGGTTTTTGGTTTGCCAGATGATTCTGAGCACCGTCTTGCTATCCGCCGAATTCGTAAGGGCAGAGCAAGGCGTCACCGCCGAGATTCTCGAAATCCTACGCGAGACCGGCAAGGTATCCGAATCAAAATATGAAGAACTGAAAGAAAAAGCTGCGGCCGAGGAGAAAACCCTCCAGAAGGCTTCCACAAACTACAAGGTCTACTGGAAGAGCGGCCTGCGCCTGGAATCCCCCGACAAGGCCTTCAAGCTGAAGATCGGCGGGCGGATTCAGAACGACTGGGCCATTCTGAAGCCCAGTTCGGCAATTCAGACAGAGTTCGATGAAGGTTCAACTGAATCAGGAGGAAAAATCCGACGCGCGCGCCTCTACGTAAGCGGGTCGCTCTTCCAGAACTTTCTCTTCAAGGCTCAATATGATTTTGCGGGCGCAAAAGCCGGGATCAAGGATCTCTATCTGGGCGCCCGTAACCTTCCGTTCTTTGGATCCGTTCTGATCGGCCATATGAAAGAGCCTTCCTCGCTGGATCAAATGACCAGCAGCAACAACAACACTTTCATGGAGCGCGGTGCCGGAGCCACACTGGATGCCGCACGAAACACGGGTATCACGATGTACCCCCGATTCTTCGATAGCCGCCTCGGCTGGGATCTGGGTGCTTATATCAACTCCAATGAAACGGCGAGCGCTTTCGACTTCGATTCCGAGTATAACGTAGCGACTCGTGTCTACGGATTGCCCTGGTGGGAAGAAGACGGCCGCAAGATGTTCTATGCAGGTGTCGCCGCAACCCATCAGTTCCGCAACGCCGGCACGACCTCCTACTCCGGCCGCCCGAATACCAGCTTTGGCCCACGCCTGATCGGTACGGGCGACATCTCCACCAACGGCAACAACCTCATCAATATCAGTCTGGCAAACGTCATCGGTCCCTTTACCGGCCAGGCCGAGTACAGCCACAGCTTTATGAATGCGACCACCGGACCCGATCTGGACTTTTACAGCTGGTTTGTCGAGGCGAGCTGGATTCTTACCGGAGAACATCGTCCATTTAACCGCAGCAAGGGAGCCTTCAGCGGCATCCAACCCAAATCGCCTGTCACTCTTGGCAAAAACTCGGGCTGGGGCGCCTTTCAGATCGCGGCCCGCTACAGCGGACTCGACCTGAATTCGGGGTCGGTTCAGGGGGGCGAACTGCGCGACACCTCTCTGGGCATCAACTGGTATCTCAACCCGGCCTTCCGCTGGACGATCAACTATATCTACTCGGAGCGGGAACCCATCGGCAGCGAAAACGTGTGGCAAACCCGTTTCCAGGTTGTCTTCTAGGTCATCCAATGGTCGGCAATCGACCCCAACGACAGAGGAAAATCATGATCAATTCATTTATCAGAGCTATTACCGCCTGCAGTCTCCTGATGCTGTGGAGCCCTGCCGTGCAAGCCGCCCCGGTCGAGGTCGACGAAAAGCTGCCGGCTTACACCAAGGTGGGTGGCATTGCCGGGAATCTCGACAGCATCGGCTCGGACACTCTCAATAATCTCATGACGCTGTGGGCCGAGGGGTTCCAGAAGCAATACCCGAACGTCCGGATCCAGATCGAAGGCAAGGGTTCCTCCACGGCACCGCCCGCCCTGATCTCGGGCACAGCCCAGATCGGGCCGATGAGTCGCTCCATGAAGCCTACGGAACGAGACGAGTTCGAGAAACGGTTCGGCTATGAGCCGACGGAGGTTTTTGTCGCGGTCGATGCTCTGGCCGTCTACGTCAACAAGGACAACCCGATCGAAAAGCTTACCCTGCCGCAGGTCGATGCGATCTTCTCCTCAAACATGGCGTGTGGCGCCCCCGAGGGCATCACGACCTGGGGCGAAGCGGGCGACGAGGCAGCCGCCTGGAAATCCCAGCCCATCAGCCTCTACGGGCGTAATTCGGCCTCGGGGACCTACGGCTTTTTCAAGAAAGTCGCGCTCTGCAAAGGCGATTACCGGGATACCGTCAAGGAACAGCCAGGTTCGGCCTCTGTGGTCCAGGGAATCGCCGAGGATATCTACGCTGTGGGCTACAGCGGGATTGGCTACCGGACTTCGGGCGTGAAAGCCCTGAAAATCGCCAAAAAGGAAGGCAGCCCCTACGGATCCGTGGAGCCGGAAGATGTGCTCTCGGGCAAATATCCGCTCGCACGCTACCTGGTCGTCTATGTGAACAAGACACCGGGCAAGCCTCTGGATCCACTGACCGCTCAATTTCTGACCTATGTGCTCAGCAAGGAAGGTCAGGAGATCGTCGTCAAGGATGGCTACCTCCCCCTTTCGGCGGCGGTGAGCGCAAAGCAGACCCGGCAATTGCAGTAGGCCCGCGAGGCCACCGATCGACCCGGTAAAATTATCGAGTCGATTGGTGGCGCCAGCGCGTCGTTCACGTTTAAAGCAAAGAGGGAGGAACCGGGCTTGAAGACGAGCAATCGTGCCGGCAACCGTCGCACGCGAAGGCGACTGATGGCCGACAAACTAGCTACCTTTACGGTTCGTGGAGGTGGAGTCGCGATCATCGCGAGTATCGTGGCGATTGTCGTATTCCTGATCTGGGAGGTGCTCCCACTTCTCGAAGACGCCCAGGTCCGAGAAGTGGCTCAGGTGCAGGCCAACCTGGTCGAGCCCCAGGCGCTCGTAGCCGACCCCTACCGCACGCATATCGTCGGGCTCGGTAGCGACGGGCAGATCCGGGCCCTCGACCTTTCCAGCGGCGAGGTCGTTGCCACCCAGGAAATGATCCCCGCGAGTCGGAAAAATCGGGATGGGCTCAATCCACCCGGGTCGGATCTTCTGGTCGCGGCCAGCGATGACGGACAGCTCCATTCCGCTCGCGTCAGCTGGAAGATCACCTTCCCGGACAGCAAACGCCGCGTCGAACCGATCGTTGACGTTCTTCCGACCGTCCGCGTCGCACCCGAGGGCGAAATGCCCGGCGCTTTTGCCATGCGACCGCTTGCGGAAGGCGGTCGCGTTACCGTTGCGCAGAAAAAGGACGGCCGAGTCGTGGCGGTCTTCGAGGAAAACGAAGAGAATCTGTTTACCGGCGAAGTCACGACGTCGGAGAGTCGCAGCGAGTCCGCGCCGCTCACCGAACTCCGGCAAATCGTCATCGACGATACGGGCCGTAATATCTACGCGGCCGCGGCCGGTGGCACGCTGCTGTGGTGGGACTCCCGCGGGGGGCGCCTGCGCGAACCCAGCAAAATTGCCGCGGGCGCCGACATCACAGCTCTGACTCTGCTGATCGGAGGACGCTCGCTGATCGTCGGCCAGGCCGATGGCGGCATCAGCGTCTGGTTTCTCGTCAAGGACAAGAACAACCAGCCAACTCTGACACGAATTCGCGAGATGGCGCCTCTGGAGAGTGCCATCACGAAATTCTCCCCGTCGCGACGCAACAAGGGGTTTCTCGCCGCCACCGAGGCGGGCGAACTCGGCCTCTACTATTCCACGTCCAACCGCAGACTTTGGCGCGGGAAAAGCCCGCTCGAGAACGTCACCGCGATCGACTTCGGGCCCAAGGCCGACGCCGCCTATATCGCGGGCGCCGGCGAGATCGCCACGCTCGACATCATCAACCCCCACCCCGAAACCAGCCTGCAGACCCTCTTCGGTGAAGTCTGGTACGAATCCTACCCCAAACCAGATATGATCTGGCAATCCAGCAGTGGCACCGACGACTTCGAGCCTAAATTCAGCCTCGTCCCCCTGCTCGTCGGCACCCTGAAAGGCACCTTCTACTCCTTGTTGCTGGCGGTCCCGTTGGCAGTTCTCGGAGCGATGTTCGTTTCGCACTTCATGTCACCGACGCTGAAGGCAATCGTCAAGCCGATGATCGAGATCATGGCGGCAATGCCAAGCGTGGTCCTGGGGTTCCTGGCGGGCTTGTGGCTGGCACCGCGGCTCGAAGAGGTTTTCGCGTCCGTCTTCCTCATGGCCGTCGCCTTGCCGCTACTGTTGGTCCTGACAGGATTTGCCTGGTCGAAAATTCCCGCCGGTTCGCGAAATCGACTTCCTGCGGGCATCGAAGTTCTTCCTTTCATGCTGGTCCTCGGTGCGGGGATTTATGGCTGCATCGAAATGAGCATTCCCTTTGAAAATCTG
>DLYX01000015.1 GCA_003447545.1 Deltaproteobacteria bacterium
TCCCCCTCATCATTTCCGCACCTGGGATGAAGGGGAAGGGAAAAAAACCGATGCTTTCGCCGAAATGATCGACTTCTACCGCACCTTGCCCGGCCTGGCCGGTCTGCCGCCCCCTCCCCCCTATGTCAAAGGAGTCAGCCAGCGCCCGGTGCTGGAGGGCGTATCGAATCAGCAGCGGGTCAATGCACTGACCCAACTCACCAATGGCTACACTCTGCGCACCCGACAATTCCGTTACACCCGCTGGATGGATGGAGCTCCGGAAAACCTTGAGCTCTACAATCGCCTGAAAGACCCGGAGGAAATGGTCAACCTGGCCCACGACCCGGATTATGCCTGGGTGATTGAAACCCTGAACCTTGAACTCCAAAAACGCATCATGGAGGCGACAAGCGTACCCAATGACCTTGTCTTCACAGCCCCCTTACCGGGTGATAAAGGCGTTAAGAAAACCTACGAGTAGCGCCCAAGTATAAAATAGAGGAAGCAAAAAGCGGCTTAACAAATATAACATGAAATATGAATACTGAACTCTTAGGTCTCTCCCCGTTCGAAGGTAAAACCATTACTACAGGAGGATTCGCATGAGTCGACATTCGCTCGATGGAGAATGGGAGCTCATTGGCGGCCCACACCTGGCGATGCCGGAGCACGCGACTGAATTCGAGAATGAAGCCGCGATCAGAATTCCAGCACGAGTGCCGGGCAATGTGGAAGACGATCTGGTCGAAGCGGGTTTGCTCACGCCGCTCGAGATGGGCGAAGGCGCGTATCAGACATTGGACTACGAAGGACATCGTTGGTTCTTTCGCAAATCATTCAAAGCGCCTGCGATTGATCCATCAGAACAGCTATGCCTCGTCTTCGAAGGCATCGACACAATCGCTGAAGTATTCCTTAATGGCGAATCGCTGGGCAAGACCCGAAACATGCTGATCCCTCACTTCTTCGAAATCAGAAACTGCGTTCGACACGGCGAGGAAAACGAGTTGATTGTGCGAATCGATCCGGTC
Source organism: Deltaproteobacteria bacterium (assembly GCA_003447545.1). Lineage (GTDB taxonomy): Bacteria > Desulfobacterota > Binatia > UBA12015 > UBA12015 > UBA12015. The sequence continues at coordinate 1,014 of DLYX01000015.1, forward strand.
GTCGTAGCGGGCCGCGAGCGTGAAGCGGAACCCTGCGAATTTGTCAACGGATTCACCGAGCGGGCTGCAATTCGAAAGGCCGCCCATATGTATGGTTGGGATATACTGCCACGCATTGTTTCCGCCGGATTGTGGCGACACGTTTATCTGCAAACCGTACCGGCCGTTCACTGGCGGCAGATATTCGCCCAAACGCTGTCGATCGGCCTCGAAAATCGCAGCGCCGAGGTCGCGGTTTTCTGGGAGTTAGTCGTACCGCAGATCAACTTGAACGGATGGAAACTTCGCCTCTCCATCGATGACGATCAGAGAAACCGAAAGGATCTCAAAACGGTATCCATATTCGCATGCAGCGGTCACCTCATGCTGACCCTGGAGGACATCGACTTTTGGTGGCCAAGAGGACTGGGCGAGCCCACTCTGTACTCGCTCAGGATCGAACTTCTTAACCCTCAGGGGAATGTTGCCGCTGAGCATGTGCAAACGATTGGCATTCGGACACTCGAATTGGTCCAAACCGAAATTACAACGGAAGAAGAACCCGGTGAATTCGTTTTCGTAGTTAATGGCCAAAAGGTATTCATAAAAGGTACCAACCATGTCCCTCTGGACGCGCTGCACGGAAGAGACAGCCGCCATCTCGACACGCTGCTTTCAATGACCGCAGACCTGAACTGCAATATGCTCAGAATCTGGGGTGGCGGTGTATACGAAACGGATACGTTTTACGATCGATGCGACGAACTGGGTATCATGGTGTGGCACGACTTCATGTTCGGCTGCGCCCTTTACCCACAGACAGATGATTTCCTGGAACAGGTGCGTGAGGAAGCGGAGGTGGTAGTCAAGCGCTTGCGCCATCACGCCAGCATGGCGCTCTGGAGCGGAAACAACGAAAATGACGTGGCTCACGACTGGTTCCCGCTTCACTCCAAACTCAATCCGAACGACGATCGCATAAGCCGTGAAATTCTGCCGGAAGTGTTGAGACGTCTGGACCCGCTTCGCTCCTATCTGCCCAGCTCGCCCTACGTGAGCCAAAAGGTCTTCGAACGCGGAAAGAAAACATCGGAAATACCTGAAGATCACCTCTGGGGACCGAGAGACGATTTCAAGGGACCGTTCTACCAGAACTCGCCCGCGCATTTTGTCAGCGAAATTGGGTACCACGGCGCGCCTTGTCTGGAATCGCTCAAACAGATGATTGAACCGGAACACCTGTGGCCTTTCGAGAACGACGGCGAGATAGACCCGCAGTGGCGAGCGAAAGCGATCGCCAGCTTTCCCGATGAATCGCTACATGACGGTCGAATCCGGCTGATGGCGAACCAGGTCTCGATTTTATTCGACGTGATTCCCGACCAGCTGGAACCGTTTATCCAGGCCTCGCAAATCAGCCAGGCCGAAGCGATGAAGTTCTTCATCGAGCGATTTCGAATGGGCAAATGGCGACGCACCGGAATCCTATGGTGGAATATCCGCGACGGCTGGCCATTGATTTCCGACGCGGTGGTCGACTACTACAACCGACCCAAGCTGGCCTACTCCTATATCAAACGAGTCCAGCAAGACCTATGCGTCATGGTGGATGAAGCCGAGAATGAAAGGCACAAAGTCATTGCGGTCAACGACACGCTTAACGATGCCAAAATCGACGTCGCCATTAGCGTTATCGGGCAAACGGACACGCTCTTGAAACACACCCTCACCGTGCCTGCGAATGGTCGCGCCGAAGTCGGCGAAATTCCCGCCTCCCCTGTTTGTGCTCTATACCTGCTGAATTGGCGGACGGACTCGTCGACCGGTCGCAACCATTATTTGGCAGGGCCACGTCCCTTCAATTTGGAGCAATACACGCAATGGGTACCTCAACTGGGACTCGAAGAGGGTACCTCCGCATTTGCACCCGCTTAAGTAGCCGAGGGACCTGAAGCCAAAATTTCTATAATGAGTATCCTAAAACAAAATACACAAGAAGCAGCCGAACTTCTCCAACAATTGAACGTCTTCTCGGACACGATCGAAAACGCAGCCGATGACGTGGCGAATACTCTTCGTTCAGGCGGACGCCTGCTCGCCTGCGGCAACGGTGGCAGCGCTGCGGAAGCCGCCCATCTGTCCACCGAACTCGTCGTGCGTTACAAGAACGATCGTCCCGCCTACGCGGCTCTATGCCTGAACGCGCATGGCGGAGACTTGACTGCTATCGGCAACGACTACGAGTTCAACCGCGTATTCGAAAGGCAGGTGGAAGCTTTCGGCCGCACAGGCGACTGCCTAGTAGTATTCAGCTCCAGCGGTCAATCCAAGAACATCCT
>DLYX01000396.1 GCA_003447545.1 Deltaproteobacteria bacterium
CTCAACCGCCCCGCCACATCGTCCAGAGGAGGACCACGCAGGCCGCCCTCACCCCCGAGCGAATGACAGTTACGGCATTGCTTGTTCTGAATCACCAAAGCGCCCTGTAATTCCAGAGGCGTGCGCCCCTGCACATATTGGACCGGCGTGGGGACACCGCTCCAGGCCGACATATGAGGCGACCAGGGGGAGAAGGTCCCCAACCAGGCCAGGACCCCGAGGATCAGGAAGACCATGATCACCAGCACCCAGGCACCGGGCCTGCGCTTGAAGCTCTTTTCTCCAAGATTGGAATAGAAGGGCAAGGCGACGGCCAACAGGATCAACACCGGCGGCCCCGCCAGCATCAGGAAGGACTCCATATAAGGCGGAAGCAAGGCGAAGATGGCGAAGAGGGGCAGGAACCAGAAATCTGGCCGGGGAAGGGTATTGATCAAGGTCGGATTGGGCTCGCCATTCGGGCCCGCGGGACCAAAAACGGCCGCACATGTGACCAGTGCCAGAAGCACAATCCCGGCAAAGACCACATCCTTCTGGACGCCATCAGGCACGAAGGGCTCGCCTTCGTCTGCCACCAACTGATGGTACTCCTCGAGATATCGCTCCCGCGTCACCAGACGCCCGGGCATCGGCCATTCATTGATCCCGATCTTGACCACCAGCCACAGGTGCAGAGCGATCAGGCCAAGAAGCAATCCGGGCAGGACAAAAACATGCAGGGCAAACCAGCGGGACAGCGTCTCGGCGCCGATGATCGGACCACCGAGAACCAGATGGATCAATTCGCCGCCGATCAGAGGCACGCGGCCGATAATCGAGACAACAATGCCGAGCCCCCAGTAGGCATCTTGATCAAAGCGCATGATTTGTCCGGAAAAACCCATGGCTAGCGTCAGAATAAAGAGCAGGCAGCCCACCACCCAGGTCAGCTCTCGCGGGTATTTATAAGCCCCGAACATGAACACCTGCACCAGGTGGATCGTCATCAGGGCAATCATGAAATGAGAGCCCCAGGCGTGCATCGCGCGCAGGAACCAACCCAGGGGCTGGACGTAGTTCAGATAGAGCAGACTCTTCCAGGCTTCATCGGCCGCCGGCGCGTACACCAGGGCAAGGCAGATACCTGTGATGATCTGCATCACCAGACAAAGAAGCGTGGCCGATCCAAAAACATACGCCCAGCTCGCCGCGTTGGACGGCACGGCGTGCACGATCGGTGGCAGGATCGATTCGGTAAAATGGAGCCTGTCGTCAAACCACGTACCGATACGCGCGAGACGGTTTTTTGGCCCGGAACCCGTTGCCGCCATCAGACCCCCGCCGAAAGCGACGGAATTTGCCCGCCACGGACCCAGAGGTCATCGCCTCGGAGTTCATATTCGTATTCGTAGAGACCGCGCGGCGGTGGACCCGACGCACGGGCGCCGTCGGCGTAATAAACGCCACCATGACAGGGGCACATGAATAGCTGGGACTCGCGGAACCAACGCACCGGACAACCGAGATGAGCACAGTTGATGGCGAATATTTGAAATTTCTCACCGTCGACGTGGCGCACCCAGCAGGGGATCTCGGCCGTCATGCCATCCCAGGGAACCCGAAAAGGATTCGTATAGCTGGCCAGCCGCGTCTCCCCACTGGGAAAGCTTTTGATATCGCCCAGAGGAATCCAGGCGTTATAGGCCTTCCGTCGCATGGCACCTGCGATGTAGCCAATCAGAGGAATCCCGATCAGACCAGCAGCGATCACGTTCAGAAAAACTCCGAGTTTGAGGAGAAAAAATCGTCGCGACACCGAAGGGGGCGACGGAGGATTCATCGTGGGCGCCTTTTGCTCCTCAGCCATCAGATTTCTCCCGAGCGACCATGGCCGCTTGTTTGTCCTTCCCGGGGTAAGGTCGCCCGGGGAATTCGACACGGTGCGAGGCAAGCCAGGCCACCAGATCGGTTACGTCCTGTTCGCTCAGCGCTCCCGATCGGTAGCCGAACCAATCCGGCATACCCAGATCGACACGACCAAAGATGACCGTAGATCGCAGGGACTGGTCACTGACCAGGGCCAGGAATGCCGGGTCCACGACCGAACCGTGAACCGAGCCGCCCTGACCGTCGCCAGTCGGGCCATGACAGGAGGCGCAGGCACGCTGGAACGTTCTCTGTCCGGCAGCCACGCTTCCGGAACCGACGGCGCGGTAGGACGGGGGTCGCCGCCCTGCCAGCACTTTGGGATCCGCCCAGCGCTCGCGCATGCCGGCCAGAACCAGATTAATTTGTTTGGCGCTCAGCCCCAGACCGTCGGTGGCCAAAAATCCGGGCATCGCACTTCCCTTGACGCCGTGGGCAATTACGCCCCGCATCTCATCATCCGTGACGACGCCGAGATAAACCGGGTCATTCATTGGACGGGCCGCAGCCAGCTTGCCCTCTGCACCATGGCAACCGGCGCAATGAGTCGACCAGAGTGTGTTGAAGTCGGTAACATCAATCGGGTTGATCGGACGTGCAGACTCGAGCGGCTTTCCCGGCAAACTGTCACAGCCCAGAGCGAAGACCAGCAATCCTGCCGCACAGGCGGAGCGAAGCAACCAACTCATTCGGGTCGCTCCTTTTCGCCGATGATGCCAGGCGCCTCAACACCGGCACGTTCATAGATCGAAAGGCTCTGCAGCGTCTCGATCTTCTCGGTGCGATCCACAACCACACCGGCGACCACACCAAAGGCAATCTGCGATGCCACGAAAAAGGGCCACTGTATCAAGGCTTCCAGCTTGGGATCGACCACCCCGACGCCCGTATAGACCAAGCTCGTCCATAAGAGAGGGGCTACGAAACCGCCCCATAAAATCGGTTGGCGCGGGAACATCGGCAAGAGCGTCCCGTAGAGAAGCCCCATGAAAAGCGACAAGAGCACGTGGATGATCAAACCCACACCCAAGCCGATCGCGCTGAATTGCATCAGCTCATCAGGCGTCAGCGCCGCCAATGACGAAACCGCCGAGGCCGCCAGCAGGTTCACCACATACCAGGGACTTCCGAGCACAAAGATACCGTAAATCTCGGCCGTGAGGGCCATGGCGATGCCTCCGACCAACCCGCCCTTGATCCCCGCACTGTAGGGATGTCGGGCCAGAGGCAGGCGCATCCGGTGCATATCCTCGCCGACCGACAATCGCTCGGCCTCACCCGCGGTCGCAACCACCGAGGGGCGTTCCGACACCGGAACCCGGGGCACCAGACTTTCGTCCGCGTGCGGCAAAACGAGGCGAAACCATCCGGTCGCCGAGATCGCAAACAGGACCACGCCGGTCACCGTGACGGCGGCATGCGTGACCAGACCGGCAAAGCCGAGGGTCAACCCGACGGCCGCCAGCAGCGGCCAGCCGGTGTTGGCCGGCAATTCGATACCTTCCTCTTGTGGCAA
>DLYX01000263.1 GCA_003447545.1 Deltaproteobacteria bacterium
CGGAAGGCGAGATGCGCGAGCAGGCTTCGCGTTGCATGGATTGCGGCATTCCGTTTTGCCACACCGGCTGTCCTCTCGGGAATATTATTCCGGACTGGAACGACCTGGTTTTCCGCGGTCGATGGGAGGATGCGATTGACCGCCTGCATTCCACCAACAACTTCCCGGAATTCACCGGACGGATCTGTCCCGCACCCTGCGAAGAAGCTTGTGTGCTCAACATCAATAGTGATCCGGTCACAATCAAGCAGGTCGAGAAACAGATCATCGAACGAGCCTGGGAGGAGGGGTGGGTCAAGCCCTGTCCGCCGGAGAACAAGACGGGCAAGCAAATTGCGATTATTGGTTCCGGGCCCGCCGGGCTGGCATCGGCTCAGCAGCTGGCGCGCGCCGGCCATGACGTAACCGTCTTCGAGCGAGAGAGTCGCGCGGGTGGTCTGCTCCGATATGGAATTCCCGATTTCAAAATGGAGAAACACCTGATCGACCGACGCGTCGAGCAGATGGAAGCGGAGGGCGTTACCTTTCGCACCCATACGGCTGTTGGCGTCGATATCACGGCAGAAGAAATTTCAGAGCAATTCGATGCGGTAATGATTGCTGCCGGTTCGACATCTCCCCGAGACCTCGAGGTGCCGGGCCGTGAACTCAATGGAGTTCACTTCGCGATGGACTTTCTGCCCCAGCAGAACAAGGTTGTTGCCGGTGACGAAGTGGCTGGTCAGATCATGGCGACGGGGAAGCACGTTGTCATCATTGGTGGCGGCGATACCGGCTCGGATTGTCTGGGCACGTCAAACCGGCACGGTGCCGAGTCCGTGACCCAATTCGAGCTTTTGCCGCAACCGCCGGAGGGTCGCGAGGAAGGGATCGCGCCCTGGCCCTATTGGCCAATGATCATGCGCACTTCGTCTTCGCATGAGGAGGGTGTCGAGCGGCAGTGGAGTATCAATACCAAAAAGCTCACTGGCGACGCTGACGGTAACGTCAACGAGTTGCACGGCATCCGTTTGGAGTGGACACCTGCCGAAGACGGAGGCCGTCCGCAAATGAAGGAAGTGCCAGACAGCGAATTTGTCCTCAAAGCTGATCTGGTGCTTCTGGCGATGGGCTTTTTGGGACCGGAAAAACCGCTCCTGGAACAATTCGGCGTCGAACTCGATGGACGTGGCAACGTGGTTGCGGACAGCGATTATGCGACCAGCGTTCCCGGCGTCTTTGCTTGCGGGGATGCCCGGCGAGGCCAGTCGTTGGTGGTCTGGGCGATCTGGGAGGGTCGTGAGGCTGCCCGTGGCGTCGATGCATTTTTGATGGGTGCTACCGAACTTCCGGCGAGTCCGCTCGCCGTCTGAGGCAGGCGGGGCCGGCCCTGATAGCTTGAAGGCTCTGATTAGCTTTCAAACTCGATCATGACCTTGCCCCCGGCCTCGGGGTCTTGCGAGACCTGCAGGGCTTCGGAGAATTTCTGAAGCGGAAATCGATGCGTGATCGCGGGTGTGAGGTCAACTTCGCGGAGCATCGAGATCATGTCGGTATAATTCTCGGGGTAGGCGATCGAGCCGATCAGAGTCAGTCCCTTGGCCATCACCGACATGAAGTCGATGGGAATGGGTGTCCGGTGGAGTGCGACAATGGCGATCCGCGCATTCTCCTTTGCGTTTGCGACGATATCGGGAAGCACCGGGCCGGCACCAGACGCCTCGATGAAGGCATCTGCCCCGGCCATGATCGGCATCTGCAGCCAACTGCCCTTTCCCTGAATTTCGGCGAGCTCTTTCCACAGAGTTCCATTGGCCGGCGAGAGCGTCGCGCGCGCACCAAGGTCTCGGGCGAGTGCGAGACGCTTGTCCGAAAGGTCCACAACAACAACATCGTCGATGCCGCGGTACCTGCAGGTGGCGAGCGCCATCAATCCGATCGGACCGGCACCGAAAATGACGGCTTTTTCGCCCGGTTGCAGTCCGGCTCGATTGACGGCCTGCATCCCGACCCCGAGCGGTTCGGCCAGGGCAGCCTGTGCGTCCGAGAGATCATCCGGGATGGGAAAAAGAACGTCGCCGGCGGCGACGTTGGGTACCAGAAGTTCGGGGGTGAATCCGCCTTGCGGGCCCCCATTGCCGATCTGGTTTCCGCCGCCCATCGGATTCAGAATCACGCGCGTTCCCGGCGGGAGGCCTTGTACCTCAGCACCGGTCTTCAGAACGACGCCGGCGAGTTCGTGACCGATCGGCGTAGGTTCCGATGCGGGCCCTGCGACGCCGCCGAGTTTCACGTAACCGACATCGCTGCCGCAAATGCCGCAGGCGCGTACCGAAATAAGGGCGTCTCGCGGGCCCGGTTCCTGAGGCTCCCGCTGGTCCATGCGAACGTCGTCCGGTCCATGAATACGAATTTGTTCCATGTCCTATCGTCCGATTTGCGCTCGCCGGCGTCAAACTGAATCCGGAAAAGCTACGCCTCGGGTTCGATCAGGCGAATCAGCGGGATGGACGTGCGCTTGGTTTTGGCGAGATAGTCGAGGTACCAGGGGCGATCGCTGGTCAGGCCGTCCCATACTGTCCGGTAGTCCTCATCGACCAGAAGATCGGCGCGCAGGTGTCCTTCGAAGCTGCGTTCCTTGACCCAGATGGTCGGGTTGGCCTGGCGATCCGCGAGGTTATGATACCAGGCGGGATTGACCGGCCCTCCGGCGTAGGATGCAGCCAGAATACGATGGCCGCCGGCGTCCGCCCAATAGGGCAGTACGACTTTATGAGCCTTTCCTGATTTCCGGCCAACGGTCTGGATGATGACGCTTTTCATGCCGGCGCTGAGCCAGGCCTCCTCATCATTGGTGGACTCGAGGAAGGCAACATGACTTCGGGTGATCGCCGGGATTTCGTCGTAGGGTGGCGTCTCGAAAGTGTCTGCTTTTTGGTCACTGGCCATTCCGAATCCTAGGACGGAATAGTTCTCAGTTCCAGCAAAACCGAACCCGCGCTGGCTGCACCTCTTCTCGGGATGCGCTATCGATAGACAATGGTCGTCGTACTTCTCGATATCGATGGAACTTTGCTGACTGCCGGGGGTGCCGGGCGAGCCGCGCTGGTCGCGGCGATGCGGCAGGAGCTGGGGCCTGATATTCCGGAGGCGAAAGTGGAGATCGCCGGCCGTACGGATCGCGGTATTCTTGGCGATTTACTTGTGGCGTACGAGCTCCCAGTTGATGAAGAAAATTTCTTGCGGCTGCTGCAGATGTACCTCGATCATTTACCCGCGGAGCTGGAGCGAGCAACCGGACACGTTTTGCCCGGAGTGCCCGAACTGTTGTCGGAGTTGGCCGAGATGGACGAGGCCTATCTCGGGTTATTGACCGGGAATGTCGCGGTCGCCGCCCGGGCCAAGCTTGCGCACTATCAGATTCACACGCCGTTTCTCTTTGGTGGCTATGGCGACGATCACGCGGACCGTGGGGATGTCGCCGCCGCAGCGATTGCAGATGCCGAACGGCACCTTGGCCGGGAAGTTTCTCCGAAGAACGTCGTGGTGATCGGTGATACGCGCAACGATATTCGATGCGCGCGTGCGGTCGGAGCGGCCGCCGTTGCTGTCGAAACCGGCTTGGCGTCGCCCGAGGAATTGCGCGACGAGGGTGCTGACCTTCAAGTGGAGAACTTCAAGGACCCAGCGCCGGTATTGGCCTTCATCCGCGAGCGCAACGGCTGATCGACCTCAATCGGTCAGTTGAACGGATTTAAGAAACGCTTCTCTCTGCGGGGCATCCTTGGCGATCCCGTGGCTGGCGAAGAGATACATTTTCTTGCCCATGCGAAAGAACTCGGCCTTGCCGAGATGCTTCGGTTTGCCCGGAGGGCTCATCTCGTAAACGAGTAATTTCCCTTCGTGCCCATCGACTTCAAAATCTTCGAATGAGATCTGGGTTCCTTTGACGTCATCGAGCATGCCGTCGCGGGTCTGGTTGAAGAGAACGCTGTCCGGCGTGAAGGTGCTGGCGAAGCCGGGGATGGTGACCACGCTGACGAAGTAGGTGCTGGCAGGATTTTGCACGATGTAGTTCTCCGAGGTGACCGTTCCGATCCCGATGCTGCGAGATTGCTCCTTGTGGGTGGGGGTTCCGGGCAGTTCTACGCGGAAAGTATGTTCTTTGGGTTCCAGGGTTTCCGCTCCTGCGGGCGAGGATGCCAGCAATAAAGCGAGGACTGCCGGAAGCGTTCGCTGCAGAATGATGAATTTTTTCATGGTTTCCTCTTGGGTATTTTTTTCTCACTATCCCGGGCCGCCGCGCGGAAGACACCCTGAGACATCAGGCTGATCTCGGCTTTGGTTCGGCTTCGATAGATTCTGGCGCGCGCTTCATGGAGACGGATATTTTCAGGTTCGGCCTGAGTCGCCAACTCGATGAGATGACACGCCAGATCCAGACGTTCGTTTTCTGCTTCTCGCTCCGCTCTGGCAAGCAGATTCTCCGGGCCGCCGGCAAGTTCACTGAGTGTTTTGGCGAGGTCGCTGGCTGGAGCCGGCAGAAGGTTGGCTGGATTCCCGTCATACCAGCCCCCGTAGAGACGCCAAAGGTTGCGGACGATGAACCGCGGATCGTCGTATACTGGCCGCAAATAAGGCCGCGCCAGAAGTGCTTCGGGCATTACGACGTTATGCAGTACTTCGTCCAGACACGCCCCCTGATTCATCAGGGTCAGAGTTTGTTCCAGGATGGTTTCAAGCAATTCTGCTGTTTCGGACAGAGCCAGGCGAACGCGGTCCGCGCCCAGGATGACCGGGCCATGGCCCGGCAGCAAAGTTGTGGCGCCCAGATCGGCCATCTTCCGCAGGGCCATGGCCCATTCCCGCGGGTAGCGCTGCACCTTTTGGGGGTTTCCGCAGTTGGGAGCAGCCCAAATGAAGAGGTCTCCGGTATAGAGAACTTTTTGTGCGGGCAAGAAGATCCATAGATGATCGTCGGTCTCGCCCTTGTCGTGAAAGAGCCGAATCTCCGTTCCTCCGACATGAATCGTTTCGCCAAGACCGACCATATGGTCAGGAAAGCGAAACTTGCGGGGGAATACCGGCTCGGGGAATCCGAACTGTCGTTGGTTGACGATGCCATTGTAGCCGTTGGTCATGCGGTATCGTTCGAATCGGGCGGGGCACGCTTCGTGCGCGATCACGCGAGTCGGAGGGTGACCCTGATCGCGGGCTTCCTCCTCGAACGCGGCCAGACCAAATACGTGGTCCACATGCCCGTGCGTATAGACCGCTGTATGCACGCGCTTGTCGGTCCAGGCGCGGATGGAGGTATGGAGGGCCTTTGCATGAAAGAGGCTGGAAGTGTCGAGGAAGACCAGTCCTTCTTCGGTACGGATGACGCCGACGTTCGAGAAGGCGGACATGAAACCGATCTCGGGATCGAGTTCTTCGAAGCCCACCAGAGCTTGCCCCGGATGTGTATGTTGCCGCGCAAGCTCCCCCTGCCATGCCCGCTCGGCGAGATCCAGAACCTCTCCCATGCACTTGTTCTACGTTGCTTTCTGCCGAGATGGAAAGCGCAATGTTGAGGGCCTTCTTGCGAAAACAGCCCGGTCACGGCCAAGGGCGATTCGACCTCTGAGTGAACGCGTGTCTATCGTTCTTTACGGCTTGACCGGTCATTGTTATTCAAGACCGGGCATCTCCGTGTTCCCGCCAGTGAGGAATGCATGGGAAATGGCCCGAAGAAACGAGGCTTTGGATGGATAAGCGAATGACCGCAACCGAAGTTGTCGGCCGTCTTTCAGACGGAATGACAATCGGCATTGGCGGATGGGGGGCCCGGCGCAAGCCGATGGCATTGGTCCGAGAGCTGGTTCGCTCGGACCTGAAAGATTTGACGATTGTTGCCTACGGCGGTCCCGATGTCGGGATGCTCTGTGCCGCCGGAAAGGTCTCTCGATTGATCTTCGGATTTGTCTCCCTGGATCTGATCCCTCTGGATGCTCATTTCCGCGCCGCTCGTCAGGCGGGGTCCATGAAAAATATCATGGAACTCGATGAAGGGATGCTGCAGTGGGGATTGCGAGCCGCTGCCTTGCGGCTTCCTTTCCTGCCCACCCGCGCCGGATTGGCCACGGATGTCGAGACCTCGAACCCGGAGTTGCGCACGGTGACCTCGCCCTATGACGATGGCGAAGTGTTGATGGCCATGCCCGCGTTGAAATTGGATGCGGCACTCTGCCATGTCGACCACTGTGACGAGCGCGGCAACGGACAGATTCTTGGTCCGGACCCCTACTTTGACGACCTTTTCTGCGCGGCTGCCGAGCAGCGATTCGTGAGCTGCGAGCAGATCCTGCCGACGTCCGAGATGACGGCCGCCGGGAGTATCCAATCGATGGTGCTGAATCGCACCTTGGTCGATGGTGTCATCGAAGCCCCGTTTGGAGCGCATCCGACGAGTTGTGTGCCGAAATACGGTATCGATGTCGACCATCTGAAAGTCTATTCTGCCGCGGCAAAGGAAGCGGGCGGCTTTGCAGACTACGTCAACTCCTTTGTCAGCATCGATCCGGATGCGTATCTCGAAGCTGTCGGCGGTGCCGACAAGGTGGGCGCGATCCCGGCGCCGGTATTCTGATCATGACTCCGATTGAAGGAAAAGATTATTCGCTCGCGGAACTCTGTATTGCGGCTTGTGCCGAGGCTTTTCGGGGGGACGGTGAAATTCTGGCTTCGGGCATGGGCTTGGTGCCACGTCTGGGGGCAGGGCTGGCGAAGCTGACGTTCAGCCCTGATTTATTGCTCAATGACGGGGAGTGTACTCTGGTATCGGAGCCGATTCCTCCGGGACCTCGAGGTTCCTATCAGCCCAAGGTGGAGGGGTGGTTGCCCTTTCGAGCGGTCTTTGACCTGCTCTGGGGTGGGCGACGGCATTGCATGAATACCCCGACGCAACTCGACCGCTTCGGGCAGCAGAATATTTCTCTGATCGGTGACCCCGACCAGCCCAAGGTGCAGCTGCTCGGCGTGCGCGGGATTCCCGGAAATTCGATCAATCATCCGTCGAGTTTCTTTGTGCCGAATCACGGTAAGCGCACTCTGGTTGAGCAGGTCGATCGGGTCTCGGGCGTGGGCTACGACCCGGACCGCTGGAAGAAGGGTATGAACGCGGGCCTGATGGAACTTCGTCGCTGCATCACAAACCTTGC
>DLYX01000132.1:0-2369 GCA_003447545.1 Deltaproteobacteria bacterium
GCCGGCACCCACGCCGGCACCCACTCCCTCGCCAACGCCTTCACCGTCGCCAACGCCTTCACCCTCGCCAACGCCTTCACCGTCGCCGACACCAACACCCGCAGCGACGCCAGACGGATTCACTGGACGAGAATTATACGAGATACACGCGTGCAATCTTTGCCACGGGGATGACGGTGCGGGAACGACGATCGCTCCGACTCTGGCAAATTGGTCCTCGCTCGAAACCTTGACCCAAAAAATCGACGCTTCGATGCCTCTGGGCAACCCCGGCGCTTGCGAAGGTAATTGTGCGAGCCGAATTGCGTCTTATATTCTGGGCGAATTACAACGAGCGACGGGAACGCTGGAGTGCAGCAGCGGCCCGACCGCTCTACCGAGGCGATTGCGACCGTTGACCCGGCGGGAATACATCGCCACCGTTAACGATCTATTGGGGCTGACCACTACCAACCCTCTGAATGATTTCCCGGTAGAAATTCGGATCGACGGCTACGACAATATGCCGGCGGCTTTCGAAATGACCGATCGGCACATCGACGCCTACCTGGGCGAAGCCGAAAGCCTCGCGGCGCGAGCCGTGATCGAGCGCAGGTCTGCCATCCTGCCCTGCGAACCGGCCAATGATCGCGAGGCGTGCGCTCGCGAGTTTGTCGAGGAGTTTGGGCAACGGGCCTATCGAAGACCTCTCGCGACAAGCGAAGTAAATTCCCTGTTGGCACTTTTTGCCGACGAGGACGAGCCCTTCGACATCGGTCTGCAGGATGCGCTTTGGGCGATGTTGATCTCGCCCCACTTCCTCCAACGCTCGGAGTTGGGCGTGCCCGATGGAGAAGGCAACTTTGCCCTGGACGGTTATGAAATCGCCAGCGCCATTTCGTATTTACTGATCGGCTCGATGCCCGACGATCTGCTCTTCGCAGCAGCGGCAAACGGTAGCCTGCAGACGACCGAGGGCCGCCGAGCTCAGGCCGAGCGCCTTCTCGCCGACCCACGTGCACGGGAGCAGTTGGGAATTTTCGCCGCCCAATGGCTCGGCGCGGATCCCCTTCTGGCCGGCGAGAAAAATTCCACGGCCTTCCCCAACTTCAACGAGGGAATTCAGGAACGACAATTCGAGGAACTCAACCGCTTCCTGTCACACGTCGTCTTTGATGCCTCGGGTTCCTTCGCCGAACTTTTCGACACCGAGACCGTCATGGCCGACCCGCTGCTGGCCGCGTACTATGGGGTCCCCATGCCCGCCGGTGAAACATTCGGGCCGATTCAGGTCGCAGACGGGTCACGCGGCGGGATCCTGACCCTTGGTAGTGTCCTTGCAGCTCACGCGCACTCGAACGATACCTCGCCCGTCCGACGAGGCGTCTTCGTTCGACGCCGACTCCTGTGCCAGGATCTGCCACCACCGCCACCCGAGGTCGATAATACCCCACCGGGGCTGGACCCGACCCTCAGCACGCGGGAGCGCTTTGCAGCTCATAGTACCGACCCCTCCTGCCAGTCCTGCCATCAATATATCGACGGTGTCGGATTCGGGTTTCTGAAGTTCGACGGTGCGGGAGGACCGATCGCCTTCGAGGGAGGTGCGCCGATCGACGACCAGGGCGAGATCCTGGGATTACGCAGTCTGGACGACCCCGAGATTTTGAGCTTCTCGGGCGCAACGCAACTCGGCGACCTGCTTGCCGGGAGTGAAACAGCCGAGAGATGTCTGGCTACGCAAGTATGGCGATGGTCGAGAGGCCAATTGGAGAGTTCGGAGCTTGCCTGTGAGATCGAAGCTCTCGGAACGGACTTCGTGGCGCAGGGAGGCAATGTGCAGGAACTCCTGCTGCGCCTGATCGAGCTCCCCTCCTTTACACGTCGCCATGAGGGCGAAGAGGTGAACCCATGAAGAACCGCAAATTATCCATGAACATGCGGCGGCGCGACTTTCTGAAGGCTTTGGGGAGCACAGGTGCGGCCTTGATGGCCCCACTCACTCTCGTCCGCGCCGCCCGAGCCGAGGCCGCGGCCAAAAAGGCGATCTTCTTCTACATCCCCGACGGCTGCATTCCCCAGCACTTCCACCCCACAGGCACCGAATTTGATTTCGCTTTGCCGCCGATGACCGAACCGCTCGCGGCGGTCCGGGAATATTGCACCTTCATCGATGGCCTCACCATGTATGAAGGTGGCCCCACCCATGAAGGCGGGATTCGTAAAGTTCTGACGGCGAATGCCGCGCAGTCCCTGGATGACTTTCTTGCCGACCGGGTGGGCGCGACCAGCCCGTTTCGATCGCTCTATCTCGGTGTGGGTGCGAATTACGAGAATGGCTCGGGAGGGTTTTCCTTCCTTCGTTCGGGAGGCCCGCAATCACCCGAGGG
>DLYX01000132.1:2658-3691 GCA_003447545.1 Deltaproteobacteria bacterium
TTTCCTTCCTTCGTTCGGGAGTCCCGCAATCACCCGAGGACAACCCGCTGGCAGCCTATGCGAGGTTGTTCGGCGACGACGAGGCGCCAGCTGCGCTTGCCGAAGACCCTCGTTTGAAAATCCTCAACCATTCGATCGCAGAAGTCTCTGCCATGCAGACGCAACTGGGTCCTGTCGAACGTCAACGGCTGGAACAACACCTCGAGGCCCTGCAATCAGTAGAACGCCGCATCGAGCAAGCCGGAGCCAACGCCGGCAACTGCGGCCCCGCGCTGTGGAACCCCCAAGCGTTCACCGTCCCGTCCGGTTGGCATGGCTATCCCCCGCGTTACGACCGAGAAGAATTCTTCGAAACGGTCGGGGCCCTGCAGTTGGACCTGATCGTCGAGTCTCTGGCATGCGACCTTACCCGGGTCGCGTCGCTGCAATGGTCCCACCCGGTCAGCCCGACCCTCCTCTCGTGGACCGGCGCCACGCAGCGTCACCATGATGCCTCCCACTTCGGGAACCCGGATAGCCCCAGCGCTCAGGACTTTATTCTCAGTCAGCGATTCTTCACCGAGCAACTTGCCCAACTGATCCAGAAACTCCAGTCGCGCCCCGACCCCAGCGGCGATGGCACCCTGCTCGACCACACCCGCATTCTGCTATTCTCCGAGCTTGGGGACTCCAATCAGCATGACCACAAACGGATGCCCTTCATTCTGGCGGGAGCAGGGCGTGATTTCCCGGGCGGGCGCTTCCTGAGTTACGACGGGGAGGCCCACGCCAAGCTTCTCGTGTCGATCGCGAGTTCGATGGACCCTTCGGTCACCAGCTATGGTTATTCAGGCCACGGTTCAGGCGGCTTGCCCGGATTGTAGGCCTCGCGATGCCCGCGGACTTGTAGAGCCGATCGGAATCAGCGACGGTTTCTCCGGAGGTCTCCAACATGTCTGTGGCATATCGTATCTTCGGTTCCGAAAACTCACCGTACTCGACCAAAGTACGGTCGTACTTTCGATACAAGCAAATTCCTCACGAGTGGATCATC
>DLYX01000149.1 GCA_003447545.1 Deltaproteobacteria bacterium
GCCTTCGAGATACTCGAAAGGTAGATCCTGATGCGTCTCTGGGTGGCTACGAGCATCAGGATCTACCTTTCGAGTATCTCGTCGAGGAGTTGGCGCCCGAACGCGATACCAGTCGCAATCCCTTGTTTCAGGTGATGTTTGTCCACCAGACAGCCTCGGTGCCGGCCTTGGATCTCGAAGGCCTTCGCTTCGAGATGCTGCGTGTCGATAATCATACGGCCAAATTTGATCTTCAGATGTTCTGCGGTGAGCGGGAGGGGGGACTTGGTGGGTCTCTCGAATACGCCACGGACGTCTTCGATCGCACAACCGCCGAGTGGCTGGTGGCGGCGTATCTCCGCATTCTGGCCGAGGCGGTTGCGAGCCCCGAAATCCGCCTCTCGCAACTTCCTCTGGCTTCCCCAACCGAACTCGATCAGGTCGTCGAGGAGTGGAACGCGACGGGTGCCGACTACGGACCCTTTCGTTCCATTCCGCGACTCTTTGAAGACCAGGCCGGAAGGACACCTGACGCCGTCGCCCTGGAGTTTGCCTCGGCGCGGATGTCGTACCACGAACTGGAAAGGGCGACCCGGCGAGCGGCTTTGGGGTTGCAGGCGCTGGGGGTCGGGCCCGAGAGTCGGGTCGGGATTTATTTTGAGCGGTCGATGGATCTGGTGGTGGCACTTCTTGCCGTGCTTCGCTGCGGAGCGGCCTATGTCCCGATCGAAACAGAATGGCCCGCGGACCGAATCGAGAGGGTTTTGGCCGATGCCGGCGTCCAGACCGTTGTCGCGGCCCGGCCCCGCGAGGCCGAAGGCTTGTTCGGGAAAACAAGGGTTCACTCGCTGGATGATTTTCCGGACCGAGACGATGCATTGGTGGTCCCGGAACTCGATCCGCAGGGTTTGGCCTATGTGATCTTCACTTCGGGTTCGACCGGTCGCCCCAAGGGCGTCGGCGTCGCGCACGGGGGGTTGCGGAATCGTCTTGCGTGGATGCAGGAGGCCTATGCGCTGGAGCCGACGGATTGTGTTCTGCAGAAGACCCCCTACGGATTTGATGTTTCGGTATGGGAATTCCTCTGGCCGCTGATTCAGGGTGCTCGTCTGGCGATCGCAGAGCCGGGAGCGCACCGGGATCCGCGTGAGATCGGGGCTGCGATGCAGGCCCATGGCGTGACCGTCGCCCATTTCGTGCCCACGATGCTCGAGGAGTTCGAGTCGAGCGGTGAGCTCTCTCGTTGTCTCGATCTCCGATGCATCATTGCTAGTGGTGAGGCGCTTGCCGGCGATCTGGTAGGGCGATTCTATCGCAGCGGGACCCGCGCGTGCCTGGAAAACCTGTACGGCCCGACCGAGGCGACCGTGGATGTCACGGCTTTCTCCTGTCAGGCGGGCAACGAATCGACTCCACCGATCGGCCGTCCGATTGCCAATGTGCAGACCTATGTTCTCGATCGCTACACTCAGGCGGTGCCCGTGGGCGTCGAGGGCGAACTCTATCTGGGCGGCGTGCAGTTGGCACGGGGCTATGAGGGGCAACCCGGGCGCACGGCCGAGCGTTTCGTGCCGCACCCCTATGAGCCGGGCGCGCGACTTTACCGAACCGGAGACGTGGCTCGGTGGCGATCCGATGGCGAGCTTGAATACCTCGGGCGCCGCGATGGCCAGATCAAGCTCCATGGACAGCGTGTGGAATTGGGCGAGATCGAGGCGGCTCTGCGCGAGCAGCCCGGCGTGCGCGATGCTGCAGTTCTTCTGCGGGAGGACCGTCCGGGCGAGAAGCGTCTGGTCGGTTATCTGGTTGGGGGTCCACCGGATGCAATCGGTCGCGACGGGGGCGCGCGTGCACGCGACCTCCAACGGATCGACGAGTGGACGGATGTTTATGAGGAGACCTACCGGGACGAGCCGGAGGACCTTTCGTTTGATACCGCCGGTTGGCTGAGTAGTTACGATGGTGAACCGGTAGACGCGGCTGCAATGCAGGAATGGGTGGCGTCTCGGGTGGATCTGCTGCGCCGCCTCGCGTGTCGCCGTGTGCTGGAGATCGGTTGCGGCACAGGTCTTCTCGCCACACGCCTGGCGCCCGGTATGGAGGAGTATCATGCGCTGGACCTGTCGCCCGAGGTGCTGGAGCGCCTGCGGCGGTGGGGGGATGCATCCGGCGTTGCCGGATTGCGGCTCATGCAGGCAGCGGCCCACGAGGGCTGGTCGCTGGAGCACCCCGTGGATACGGTCATCCTGAACTCGGTCGTGCAGTATTTTCCGAGTGCCGATTATCTTGAAGATGTTCTGGATCGGGCCCTTTCGGGGACCGCAGATGGCGGCCATGTTTTTGTGGGTGATGTGCGCCATGCGGGTCTGGCGGAGGTGTTTGCTCTGGAAGTGGAGTGGGCGCGCACTTCGGCGACCGCTCGCGTCGGGGAGCTTCTCGAGAAGGCCGAGGAACGACAAATCGCTGATCGCGAGTTGCTTCTGTCGCCGGAATTTTTCCATCGCTGGTCCGATTCCCGGCCACGGGTCGGCGCTGTTGAACTGCGCTGGGAGCCCGGCGCTCATCACCATGAGATGACTCGCTATCGCTATGATGTAGTCCTCCATGTTGGTTCGAGGCCGGCGCTGGCAGGAATGCAATGGTCTGCCTGGAACGCGCTGGGGGACCTGGCTTCGGTGCGCGATCTTCTTTCCTCGGCGGATCATGCGGTGGTGGGTATCTCCGGCCTGCCAAACGCTCGATTAGTCGGCGCGATCGGACTTCTGGAACAAGGACGCGAGAATCCCTCGGGACGGATCCACGAGTTTGTGGCGCCAGCAGCCAGCATCGATCCCGAACAATTGCGCCGATTGGGAGAGGAACTGGGCTGGGAGGTTGCCTTGTTGGTGACGCCGGATGGCCACCGGGGCTTTTTGGATGTCTTGTTCCGGCGCCCCGGCACGCCTGGTTGCCTGCCCCGTGACAAGAAGTGGTCGAGTGGGGATCTTGTGGCGACCGACCCCACGCGGCAGGAGCGGTCTCGTGAATGGGTCGCCAGGGTTCGGGAACAACTTCGCTCCCGGATTCCGCAGTCCCTGATTCCGAACGTTTTGATGACACTGCCCAGGCTGCCGGTGACCGCCAATGGAAAACTGGATCGGCAGAGTCTTCGGGCCCCGGATGCCACGACGATGGCTCGGGAGCAATACGTCCCGCCTGCGAATCTTGTGGAACGGGCACTGGCAAATATCTGGACCGATGTTCTGGGTGTGGACCGTATCGGTCGGGAAGATAATTTTTTCGCACTGGGAGGCGATTCGATTCTCTCGATTCAGGTCGTGAGCCGGGCTTATCGCGAGGGGCTGGAGATCAGTCCGCGCCAGATGTTCGAGAATCAAACGATCGCCGAACTGGCCGGAGTGGTCGGCACCCGTCGTGTCGTTGAAGCCGACCAAGGTATGGTCACGGGTGCAGTGCCGCTGTTGCCAATCCAGCGCTGGTTCTCCCGCATGCATCTGGAAACGCGGGACCATTGGAATCAGTCCCTGTTTCTGGCAGTTCACGAATGGCTGGACGATGAGCCCCTGGCTCAGGCGGTCGAGGCACTGGTCTCGCACCATGATGCACTGCGCCTGCGATTCCGTGCGGGGGCAGACGACTGGACCCAGGAAATCGTCGGGCCGGACGACGAAAGCTGTTTTCGCTCCGTGGACCTCTCGGATGTTTCGCTGGACGATCAGGTGGCCGCCATCGAGCGGACTGCCGCCGAGGTGCAGAGCTCTCTTTCGATCACCGATGGACCCTTGTTCCGGGTCGTTCATATCTGCCTGCGTGAGGATGACTCGGATCGATTGCTTCTGGTGGCCCACCATTTGGTAGTCGACGTGGTTTCGTGGCGCATTCTCGCCGAAGATCTGGAGCTCGGCTGTCGTCAGGCGGCCAGTGGGCGCCCGGTGCGGTTGCCGCGCAAGACCACCTCCTATCCGGTATGGGCCAGACGTTGGTTGGATTGGGCGAATTCCGAGGAGGCCGCCCGGGATGCATCTGTCTGGCTTGAGCGGCCCTGGTCGGAGGTCTGTCCACTGCCAGTTGAGGGTGACGTTTCTGCAAACCTCGAAGGCCGGACCTGTCGCCTGCGAACCGATGTCTCGGAAGAAATCACCCATGCGCTTTTGCGCGAGGTGCCGGCGATCCACCGCACCAATGTGGAGGAGTCCCTGCTGACCGCACTTGGCGAGGTGCTCGTGGGCTGGACTGGCCACAAGACCGTGCTTGTCGATGTGGAAGGGCACGGACGTGAGGATGTCTTCGACGACCTCGATGTCACTCGGACTGTGGGATGGTTTGCCAGTCGATTCCCCCTCTTTCTCCGCGGTGCTGGAGAAGATATCGGAGCGGAGCTCCGAGCGCTGAAAGAGCAACGTCGAGGTCTGCCGATGGGGGGCATGTCCTTTGGGTTGCTTCGTGAGACATCGAGTTTGCCAGCGGGCGATGCCTTGCGTGAATTGCCGGAGCCCGAAGTTGCCTTCAATTATCTGGGTCGACTCGACGCGGCCGTCGATCCGACGTCTCCTTTCGCTCCTGCAGGCGAAGACTGCGGCCCGATGCGCGCCCCGGGCTCGCGACGGCCTCATCTTCT
>DLYX01000523.1 GCA_003447545.1 Deltaproteobacteria bacterium
GTGGTATGCACGTGCAAATCACCAAAAAGAATTTGCCGTCCATCTTCGCGACCAACAGCTCTGGCGGCCGCGGCCTGCGTTCGCTCTCCCTCGCGCAGGCTCTCCGGGCTGCGAGCATTGCCTGCGGGACTCCCACGGTCTTCGACGGTACCAAAAGTGCCACGGCCAGCGACGACAACCGCGACCAACAAGCCGGCAAATAGCAGGAGAACCACGAGGGCTCCTCTTTTCAGAAATGACGACAACGCATGACCTCCCCGAGGGAAATTTCCTCGCATGGTCGGTACCGCGGACCATGCCCTGACCCCTGACTAGCCGAGTTGGGGACTCCGGGTCCAATGCCCCCTTTGGAGACCAGCTGCCGCCGATCCCACATGCGCCTCCGGAGTTGGTAACACGACGAAGGCCCGGGCCTCAGGCAAAGGGTTGGAAGGTCTGCTTCTCGAGCTGCCCCTGGGCGCTTCGGGCGGCATGCCAGCCGCACATCCCATGCACGCCCCCGCCCGGCGGCGTCGAGGCCGAACAGATGAAGATACGTGGATTGGGTGTGGAATAGGGGTCGAGGCGCGCTACGGGGCGCGTAAATAGCTGCGCCAGATCCGCTACCCCTCCTGTGATCGCTCCACCCACATAGTTCGGATTCATCGCCGCAAAATCCGTCGTCCTCATGATATGGCGCGCCTGAATTCGATCTCGAAAACCCGGCGCGAAGCGCTCGATCTGGGATTCGATCGCGCCGGTCATATCCTCGGTCGAATTCGCCGGCACATGGCAGTAAGCGTAGCCTGTGCCGCTGCCCTGAGGCGCTCGCGTCGGATCGAAATTACTTTGCTGCACCACCAGCACGAAGGGCTTCTCGCTATGGTCGCCGCGCCACATTGCGGCCTCGCTGGCCGCGACTTCATCCAGGGTCCCGCCCACATGAACCGTCGATGCTTCAGAGCAACGGGGATCTTTCCAGGGGATGGGTCCGTCCATCGCGAGATCCAATTTGAAAACGCCCGGCCCGAAGCGGTAGCGCTGCAAGCGCTTGCGGTAGCCAGCGGGCAACGCATCCCCTGCGATTCGGGCCAACTGGTGCGGGTCCGTATCGAAGAGGTAGACTTTTGCCGGGGGTAGATCGCGGGCCGATGCAACCGGATGGTCGGTGCGCAGTTCCCCGCCGGACGCACGCAGCAAGGAGGCCAAGGCCGCGGTGATCGCATCCGACCCCCCTTTGGCGACGGGCCAGTCTTCGAGATGGGCCGTCAGCGCAAAGAGGACGCCCAGCGCCGATGTCATGGGCTGCGAGAGGGGCAGGATCGAATGCCCGGCACATCCCGCCATCAGCGCCCGTGCGGTTTCCTCGCGAAACAAGGTCTTTGCCAGAAGGCTGGCGGGCCACATCGCGCGCAACCCGAAACGAACAAAGGAAACTGGATCCTCGGGGAAGCTCAGGGGCCCCAAAGCGTCTTTCAGCAAACCCTGCCCGTTCGCCAACAAGGGCTCCAGCAAGGATCGATATCGGGGTCCGTCCGAGCCGAGTTCCTCCACCGTCCGATCCAGTGATCGCCACAACATGCCAGCCGGTCGATCATCCAGCGGATGCGCGACCGATGCGCCGGGCTTGACCCACTCCAAACCATGTTCTTCGAGAGGGAGCTCCCTGAAAAAGGGCGAAAGAATCCCCATCGGATGGGCTGCAGAACAAATATCGTGACGGAACCCCGGCAACGTGATCTCGCGGGTATCCGCGCCGCCGCCCAGACGGGACGCGCCCTCGAGCACCAGCACGGAGGCGCCTTCTCGCGCCAACGCGACTCCGGCAGCGAGCCCGTTGGGACCCGATCCAATAATTACCGCATCGAATTGCTCATGGGGCTGGTCCATTCCTTCAAGGTTTGGCACAACCAAACGGAATTGTCGCTGACCGCCCTTCGGTCGGCCAGTCGAGGAACCTCATGAGCGAAACACAGGACTTTGAAACCACCGACGATATCCACGAAATGCGGGCGCAGCCCTATGCCCGGCAGCTCCACACGATTTGCATGCGTTGGGCGATGGGGAAGATCGCGACGCCGATCGGCGTCTATATCGGCTACCTTGTAAAATACCTGCTGCTCTTTATCGGCGGCTGGTGGCTTTGCTGCCTTGCCATCCCGGGAGCTGGCGGCTGGAGCGACTTCAGCACCTGGGCCTTGACCGGCGTCGCGTTCCAGAAGGCCGTGCTATGGTGTCTGTTCTACGAGGGAATCGGGCTGGGTTGCTCCTCGGGGCCGATGACCGGCCGCATTCTGCCTCCGATCGGGGGCATTCTGCACTTTGCGAGGCCGGGAACCACACGCCTCCCCCTCTTTCCCCAGATGCCGCTCTGCGGAGGATTCCGCCGCAGCCGCCTCGACGTGGCGCTCTACTTCGCCATCTACGCATTCCTGCTGCATGGGCTGATCGCGGCCGAAATCACAT
Organism: Deltaproteobacteria bacterium; assembly: GCA_003447545.1. GTDB lineage: Bacteria > Desulfobacterota > Binatia > UBA12015 > UBA12015 > UBA12015. Next base: position 2,446 of record DLYX01000523.1, read on the forward strand.
CGGCAATGATTCTGCCGCTGGTCATTCTTCTGCCCATTCTTGCCTTGCGCGACAAAACGACCTTCGCCGCCTTTCGCGGGGACCACTATTATCTGGCGCTGGTCGCACTCTGGTATATCGATACACCCGGCGAGGCCTGGATCGCGGGCAACAAGGCCGTCTGGTTCGGCGTCTGGTTCTGGGCCGCCACCTCCAAGCTCAATCAACACTTTCCCTCGATCATCGCTGTGATGTTGACCAATAGCCCGTTTATTCCGACATCCATCCACCGGCGACTCTTCAAGGACTTCCCGAAAGATATGCGCCCATCCTCGGTTGCGGCGACGCTCGCACATTTCGGCACCTTCGCTGAGTACGCTTTCCCTATCGTCCTTCTCTGGAGCGCGGGGGGCCCCATGACGCCGTATGCCCTGATCGCCATGGTGCTCTTTCATTCCTTCATCGCCGGCAATGCACCAAGCGGCATGCCGGTGGAGTGGAATATCATGATGGTCTATGGGGGGTTTGTTCTCTTCGGACACTTTGCCGAAGTCCCTCTGATGGCCCTGATCGGAACCCCCTGGTTACTCGGTTTCCTTCTCGCCATGCTGGTCTTTGTCCCTTTATTGGGGAACTTCGCACCGCAGCACGTCTCGTTTCTGCAGGCGATGCGTTATTACGCCGGCAACTGGGCCTACAGCATCTGGCTTTTCCGTGACGATTCGATCGACAGGCTGCACCTGCTGACCAAAGGGATCCCCACCATGAAGGAACAGTTGGCTCGGCTCGTCGAGGACGAGGATGAGGTTGCGATGTCCTGTGCCATGACCCCGGCTTTTCGGCTTATGCATATTCAGGGACGCGCAGCGCACGTGCCTCTGGCCATCGCCGGTGGTGATATGAGCCGTTACGAATGGCAGGATGGTGAAATGGTTGCTGGCATGGTGCTCGGATGGAACTTCGGGGATGGCCACCTCCACGACGAGCAACTGCTCGATGCGGTACAGGAGCAATGCCATTTCGAAGAGGGCGAATTACGAGTCGTTCTGGTCGAGTCGCAGCCACTGCTTGGCCGCTCCATGGCCTGGCGGGTCGTGGATGCAAAAACGGGCCAGATGGCCGAGGGCGAATCCATGATCAAGGATATGATCGAGTGGCAGCCCTGGCCAACCGGCCCGCGTGCAGAAGCCTTCAAATAGGCTCAGGAAGAGAACATCAATCGAGTCACCCACTCGGCCACGACGGCAGGCCGGTCGGACCCCTCGACCTGA
>DLYX01000386.1 GCA_003447545.1 Deltaproteobacteria bacterium
TTCGCCTTAGGCATGTTACCGAGTCGAGCGTCATACGAACACTCCACAATAAAACAACAAAAGACTGGCTCCGAAGAGGAGACCACTTCACACGGATTTAAGGTCAGAGGAGTCGATTATTGTTTCGTCAGGGTAGATGCACCGATGATTAACAGTTCCGCACGCCAATCAGAGTCATTGATCGTATGCTGGTGCCCTTCACGGGCAGAGGGCCAGTCGCGAACCGACAGGTAGCTAAGGATTTGTTTTATCGAACCGAGAACGTAAGATGCTCAAAGATAGCTTATGAACGCCACTACCCCTAAAATCACGAACACCAAGCCAGGGATCACGCGCACCGTGATCAACTTCTTCTTGATGCGTTCCGAAAATGTCATTCGTAAACGGAGTGTCTCCCGCCGACCGTTTCAGATCAAAGGGCTAGCACTATTACTCGGGGCTTCGATCATTGTCACAAGTTGTGGCGGCGGCGGTTCCAGCAATTCGAAGGATGACAGCGTCCTCGTGGTTGGCATGGATCTGACCTATCCACCATTTGAGATGCTCAGCCCCAATGGCCAACCGGATGGTGTTAGTGTCAGGATCGCCGAAGCGCTCGCGAAGTACCTCGGCCGCGATTTAAAAATCGACAACATCAACTTTGACGGACTCATCGGGGCGCTGAAAACGCACAAGCTCGACTGCGTGATTTCGTCGATGAGCGTGAACGACAAGCGCAAGCAGTCGATCGATTTCTCTGATCCCTATTTGAAGACACCGTTGGCAATGCTCGTTTCCAAGGACTCGGACGTGCAGTCGGTCGACGACTTGAAGAAAGCGGGCAAGAAAGTTGTCGTCCGTCTCGGCACGACGGGTGAAATGTTTGCCCAGGAGGTGCTACCGGACACCGAGCGAGTGGCGCCGGACAGCGATACCGCCTGCGTGATGGAAGTCGTACAAGGGAAGGTGGATGCGTTCATCTACGACCAACTGTCCATTTACCAGCACTCGAAAAAGCACCCCGAGACGACACGTGCTGTGCTGGAACCGATTCGCCACGAGAAGTGGGCAATCGGACTCCCAAAGGGTGAGGACGAACTGCGCCAGCAGATCAACGAATTCCTCAAGCAGCAGCGGGAAGCGGGAGCATTCGAGGAGTTGGCGGATCAATACCTGAAGGACGAGCGCGAAATGTTGAAGGGTCTAGGCGTTCCGTTTGTGTTCGACTGAATGATCGATTGATAGGCTGGCCAACTTGATCCATCCCAAACAGAAACTTGGCACAGAACTCGCGCTGGGTCTGTTGCTTCTCGCAGCCACCTGCGGGTTCTTCGTCTTTGTCTTCTCGCGCCTGCGCTATCAATGGAGTTGGGCCGGTATGGCAGAGTACAGCGGTCAGTTGTTTCAGGGATGGCTGGTCACGCTGGGGATCTCACTGGGAGCATTGGTAGTCAGTGCTTTGCTTGGCGTTCTACTGATGATCGGCCAGCGTAGCCCGTTCGCCTCGGTGCGGGGATTTACCACCTGCTACGTCGAATTGATTCGCGGCACACCACTGCTGGTGCAGTTGATGATTGGCTACTATGTGGTGTCAAACGCGCTCGGTCTCGACAACAAGATCTGGATAGGCATTTTCCTATTGTCGCTCTTTTCCAGCGCCTACATCTGCGAAATCCTGCGCGGCGGAATCGAGAGCGTCGGCAAGGAGCAGATTGAGAGTGCTCGCGCGGTCGGTTTCAATCGAGCTCAGATTTATCGCTACGTGATCGTACCGCAGGCGCTGCGACGGGTATTACCAGCTCTCACCGGACAATTCGTCAACCTCGTCAAAGATTCGTCGCTACTCTCGGTGCTTGGCATTGAAGAATTCACCCAGGAGGTAAGGATGGCGAATGCCAGCAACTACACGGCGCTTGAAGGGTATCTACCCCTCGCAGTCGGCTACCTGATCCTAACAATCCCCATTTCGTTTCTCGCCCGGCGGCTGGAGCGGCGCATGACACAGGAGGGCTAACCAAACGATGAAGGTGCAATTGTCAGGAGTCTCCAAGGCCTTCGGCGCACAGCATGCGCTCCGAGAAATCGATCTCGAACTGGATCAATCAGTACAATGCCTCGTGCTCATTGGGCCTTCCGGCGGTGGCAAATCGACGCTGCTGCGGGTGCTTGGCGGTCTGGAGTCGCCAGATGCAGGCACGGTGAGTATCAATGGTGAGCCACTCGCTTTTGACCAGGCGTCGCTGCTCTGCCACCGGCGGCGCAACGGCTTTCTGTTCCAGTCATTCAACTTATTTCCTCACCTCACTGCGGTGGAAAACGTCGCCCTGCCGCTAGAGAAAGTGCACGGGGTTGTGCGCGACGAATCCGTTAGCAAGGCGCAAGCAGCGCTTGAGCGTTTCGGCCTGCGGGAACACGGCCACAAACGTCCGTCCCAACTTTCCGGTGGCCAGCAACAACGCGTTGGTCTCGCCCGTGCCGTTGCCCACGAACCCCGCCTGCTTATCCTCGACGAGCCGACCTCCGCCCTCGATGTCTCGGTGCAGGCGCAGGTCCTCAACCTGATGA
>DLYX01000068.1 GCA_003447545.1 Deltaproteobacteria bacterium
CCCGAGGTCTAGACGTCAAAAACCCAGGCCGGCCGCCAGCGCGCCTGCCTCTCGGCACGAACCACGCGCCCACCCACATGTTCTTCGACGTAAGCGATCGCGCGCCTCCATTCCGGAGCCAGATCTTCTGCATTGAATTCGGGTTTTGATTCTTGTGCCATGGTCTTCGGATATCGAGTCCTTGGCGTAACGGCAAAGCATTTGCGCAATTCCGAGAAGCTTTTCATCGACACCTAAATTCGAGGCAGATAGTTTGGAGTCATGCATCGACCCCACCAATCGTCGCTTGCCCCCAGCCACCTGATTGCGGTGGGTCTGATTTCCATGGCGCTGACCGGCTGCGGAGGGGGATCGGGGGCGCAGAACAATACCTCCAAGCCTCCCAGCTCCGAGCCCAGCTGTGCCCAGGGACGCGGAAAAGATCGCGTGCTCGAGATTTTCGAGCAAGATTATCTCTGGAACGACGAGTCGCTGCAGCAGGAAAAATACGCAGAGCTCCAGACGAGAGAGTACCCGAACGATGAGGCCGTCGTCGCCGCCCTGCGCTGGCAACCCGGACAATACGATCGAGGGTTTTCCTATATTACTTCACCTGAGGCAGAGGATCGTCAAAACGCAGGGCAGGCATTGAGCTATGGGTTCTCGTTCCTTTTGACCGCAGATTCGCGACGCTTGATCGTTAAGGAAACGATCGAGGGAGGACCGATGCATCAAGCAGGAGTCCGTCGTGGTTGGGAACTGGTGGCGATCGATGATGTTCGCGTCAGCTCGTTTTCAGACCCGGGCTCGCTAACTGCCGCGCTGGGCTACCCCAATATTCGGGAGGGCACGACGCGTGCGCTGAGCTTCAGAGATCCGCAGGGAAATGCGCAGGGACCTTTCTCGGTCGCGGTTGCCAACTTCGCGGTCAATCCCCTACCGGACTCCGAAATCCTTTCCATCCGAGGCGAATCCATCGGCTACATGCGGCTGCGCTCTTTTGTCCCCCCGGCAGTCAATGCATTTGCCGCAGCCATCGAGCGCTTCAACCGATCCGCGGTACGCAAAATCGTCATCGATCTCCGCTACAATGGTGGTGGTTCGCTCGCCGTTGCCGAAGCGCTGGCCGGCATGGTCGCCGGCAGCCGCTTGCGCGGCAAGATTATGTACTACATTCGCTTTAACGAGCAGAATCAAGAAAGAAATGGAATCGGAGAGTTCCGCGCCCGCTACCGCGACGAGTCTCTGGTGGAGGGCTCCTTTACCGACATCGTATTTTTGACCACGCAGCAGACGGCTTCCGCAAGCGAGCTTCTGCTCCATAGCCTGAAGCCCTACCCCGAAGACATCCGCGTGGCTGTGGTCGGCACGCCTACCTACGGAAAACCGGTCGGACAGATTGCTCAGGACTACTGCGACGGAGAACGCCGGCTGCGCACCGTGGCGCTCTCTCTGGAAAATGCCGACAGAGACGGGGGCTATTTCTCCGGCATTCCCGTGAATTGTCGGGCCCGCGACGGCTGGGAAACACCTCTGGGCAATCCCGATGAGGCCAGCCTGGCTACAGCCCTGGCGTTGCTCACGACCCGATCGTGTCCGACCGAAACACTCGCTGCCCCCGCAAGCGCGGGCCCGCTGCCGCAAAACTACCTCGGCGAACATAAACGTCTGGACGGGATTCTCTGATCAAGGCCGGCCGCGGCCACCACCACCGGGAGTCCGCACAATCACCCGCGTGCCTGCAGGGAGTCGACGGGTGGATAGCGGCGGGAAGATCTGGGGCGTACCACCGGGGAGACGGTATTCATCCAGGCCAGGTGCTCCCGGCGCCCCGCCTGCCATGCCCGATGCCCCGGTGGCTCGACGCCCGGCCAACAACGTAACCTGACTATCGGCCTCCAGACGCAACGTGCGTTCGATGCCCTCGCCCCCCGAAAAAGCCCCTGCGCCGCCGCTGCCCGAACGCAACCGGTAGGACTCGACCATAAGTGGAAAGGCATGCTCGAGAGCCTCCACCGGCGTGTTGGCGGTATTGGTCATCCCGGTATGGATGCCATTCTGCCCGGCCTGTTCCGGCCGCCCGCCTTGCCCCCCGCCGATCGTTTCGTAGTAGACAAAGTTCCGAGGTGCGCCGGGTACCGAGCCGATCAGAAGATTATTCATGGTCCCCTGCGAGCCCGCACCGACACGGTCTGGAAACCCCGGACCCAATGCAGCCAGAAGGACATCGGCAATCCGTTGCGAGGCCTCGACATTCCCGACACCCACGGGCATCGGTGCCAGCGCATCGACGACAGCACCCGGTTCGGTTTCCAGATGCAGTAGGCGGGAGGCACCTCCATTGCGTGGCACATCCGACGAGGTAATCGTGCGCGCGGCAAACTCCAGACATGCGCGCGTCACCGCACGCACCGCGCTCGGGACTCCGGGCCGCGCGGCGCCGCTCCCGCGAAAATCTGCCACCAGACCGCGCGGCTCCCAGCGGATTTCCACTTGCACGCGCACCGGATCGCCGGTGGCGGCCTCAAGGAAATCCTCCGCCACCAGAGGATCGGAGATCCCCCCAAAGGCTGCGGCAAGCTCGCTTTGCATACAACGCTCGGCATGGTCGCAAACGTTCTGCATGGCCTCGGCCACCGCATCCAGACCATGGCGATTCACCAGCGCGACAATCCGGGCGGCGCCCATGCGGTTCGCACCCCATTGCGCGTCCAGGTCACCGGCACGCTCGTCGGGCGTGCGCGTATTCGCCAGAAGGATGCGACGGATATCGGGCTCCCAAAAACCGCCGCGCACCGCGCGCACCGGCGGCAAGGCCAAACCTTCGGCCACAGAATCGACCGCCTCGGCGCTCAGACTGCCGGGTACCGAGCCACCAACATCGGCATGGTGCGCGCGGTTGGCCACGTAGCCCAGCAGCCTGCCCTCCCCATCATGCACGGGTGCGACAAACGTGATGTCGTTCAGATGCGTTCCCCCGTGGAACGGGTCGTTGACCACGACCTGATCGCCCGGTTGCAGATCCTCGAAGGCAGCGATGGCGGCCGCCACCGATGCCGCCATCGATCCGAGATGGACCGGGATATGTTCGGCCTGCCCGACCAATTCGCCGGCGGGGGTAAAGAGCGCGCACGAGAAATCCTCGCGTTCCTTCACGTTCGGCGAGTAGGCAGCACGCTTGAGAGCCGCGCCGATCTCATCGCAGATCCCCGAGAAGCGACTCTGCCAGACGCCGATGTCAGCCGAAGAAAACTCGCTCATGAGGCACCCCGCCCACGCGACTCGAGGATCAGATTGCCGCGTTCATCCAAGCGGACGTGAAACCCTTCCGGAACCCATGTCGTGGCCTGGTCTTCGGTCAGCAGCAGCGGCCCCTCCCGCACCTCGCCGACGCGCAATCCGGCGCGGCCGCTCGGATGTACTTGTTCCAGAATTTCGGCAACGCGCAGGTCCGAAGCTACCTCGGCCACCGCGCGCAGCGTGACGACCTCCACCGGTGCCTCGGAGCGACGGTAGCCGTTTCGCTGTTCGTGCTGGGCATGGAAACGATCAATCAGCACGGATGCGTCGTCGCCGGCAGCAACCGGCACTCGCAGCTCGTGGCTCTGGCCCACGTAGCGACAATCGACATAGGCCGAGACAGTCGGTTTGCCCGCAGTCGTTGCCGACAGATCCGCTGCGACGGCCGCACATTCGGGCTCCACGTCGGCAAACGAGAAGTCGGCGGCGAGCCCGGGTGCGGTGCGGCTGCGATCGGCGCGGACAGGTGCCGCCAGCAGTCCTGCAGCAGAAAGCAGGCCCGAGAGGGGCGGCACGATCACGCAGGCGGCCCCGAGGTTCTCGCACAACTGGGCGGCATGCAGCCCGCCTGCGCCACCAAAGGCGATGATCGCTGCCTCCGCGGGGTCCACCCCCTGCTGGACGGTCACTTCGCGCAAGGCGCGTTCCATATTGGCCTCGACGATTCGGGTTACCGACCGCGCACCATCGTGGCCCAACGGCGCAAGCGCGCGCTGGGCCGCATCCGAATCCATTGCCATGCCGCCACCCACCAGAGACTCCAGACGCCCGAGCGCCCGATTG
>DLYX01000585.1 GCA_003447545.1 Deltaproteobacteria bacterium
AGCAGGTCGCGGAGCCGCGTTGCGAGGGAGAGATCCCCGTTGACCCGCAGGCGACCGGTCATGAACGCGAGCTGGTGGCTTATTTTCCCGGTCGCGAGATCCACATAATCGCGTGCGGTCATTTTCAGGGTCATGCTGGGGGACTGATGCAGGCCGGGCTCAATCACGCAGGAGTTGTCGCGGATCGTGACGATATAGGGGCCTCCCTCATCCTCGGGAGACAATTCGAATTGAATCACGGCGTTGAGGCCCGGGGCCATCTCGGGATCGAAGCGGCCGGGTAGTTCAGCCATCAATTCTGTGACGTTGGGCATCGCGTGGGTAGATGGTGGAGCGCTGAGCGGATGTCAAATCCAGTAAAGTTGATCTGTGGAAATTCCTTCGAATTGCGTTCCTTTCCATTGCCTTCTCCCACCCGCGGACTAGTGGATTCTGGATGTCTGCTCATCGAGTCGAGGACCAATCGGATATTCTCCTCCATCCAACCGATCCAGCCTATCCCCGCCTGCTGGCCTGTATCGAAGACCCGCCGAATCCATTACGGATGCGAGGCCTTACCGCAGATCTTCCGGCATTCTTTTGCGCACCGACCATCGGTATCGTGGGGAGTCGAGCCTGCCGGATGGACGCCGAAGCCTTCGCGCGGCGGCTCGGCCGGGATCTCGCACGGTCCGGTTGGGTGGTCGTAAGCGGGTTGGCTCGTGGGATCGACGCAGCGGCGCATCAGGGGGCGTTGGAGGCTGGGGGGCGGACCCTCGCCGTGGTTGGTTGCGGTCTTGATGTGGCGTATCCTCGGGCAAACCGGGCGCTGCGCGAGGCGATCGGTCGCCGCGGCCTGCTGGTGGGGGAATACCCGCCCGGGACGCCGCCGTGGAAGCAGAATTTTCCGGCCCGAAACCGGATTCTGAGTGGTTTGAGCTGCGGGGTCATTGTCGTGGAAGCAAGTGAGCGCAGCGGATCGCTGATTACGGCGCGACTCGCCCTGGCGCAGGGACGCGAGGTGCTGGCAGTCCCCGGATCGCCTCTGGACGGGCGCTCGCGCGGCAGCAACGCCTTGCTGCGCGATGGAGCGGGGCTCGTGCAGTCGGCGGCCGACGTCGCCGAAGCCCTTCCCTGGTCGGCTTCCTGGGCGCCGTTGTTGCGCTCGCCGAACAGCGAAACCGACAGCGGAAATAACAGCGCGCCGGGCCGCAGGCCGGATAGTGCCCCGGAGAGTGTTCCCGGCCGCGCGGTCCGAACCTCGGCCCCGGGGTCGGCTCTGGAAGGCTTGATCGATCAGGGTGTTCAGGTGGTGGACGCACTATCGGCCGCCACACGACGACCCGTAGGAGAGTTGCAGGCCGAGCTCTTTGGTCTGGAGCAGGGCGGGCGGATCAGGCGTCTCGCGGACGGCAGTTACCGATTGGCCTGAATGCGTGGCTCTCAGGCAACCCGGAAGCTAGGGTGCAGGGATGTCCGGTCGAGTCAAAGTGGTGGGAGGCGGTCTCGCGGGTTGCGAAGCCGCATGGCAGCTCGCGCTGCGCGGCGTAGATGTGGATCTGCACGAGATGCGCCCCGAACGCAGCACCGAAGCTCATCAGACACAGGATCTTGCCGAGCTGGTCTGCTCGAACAGCTTTCGCAGCGCCGAGCATACGGCCGCGGTCGGACTCCTGAAAGACGAGCTTCGATCGGTTGGCTCCCTGATCATGCGGGAAGCCGATCGCCATCGGGTCCCTGCCGGCGGTTCGCTTGCCGTGGACCGGGAAGGCTTTGCGGCGGGAGTCACGGCGGCGATCGAGACTGCTCCGCATATTCGCCTGGTTCGGGGAGAGGTTACCGAGCTGCCCGAGGGCCTGACGATTCTCGCCTCGGGCCCTTTGACTTCCAGTTCGCTTGCGCAGTCTCTCTTCGGGCTCTTTGGTGAGGAATATCTATATTTCTATGATGCGATCGCGCCCATCGTCGTGGCTGACTCGATTGATTTCGACACGGCTTGGCGAGCCTCGCGTTACGACAAGGGGGGGGACGACTATATCAATTGCCCCCTCGATGAAGCTCAGTACAACTCTCTCATCGACGAGGTTCTGGCGGCAGAAAAAGTCGAGACCAAATCCTTTGAGCGATGCGTTCATTTTGAGGGCTGCCTGCCCATCGAAGAGATGGCCCGGCGGGGCCGCAAGACTCTCTCCTTCGGCCCCCTCAAACCGGTCGGGTTGCGCGATCCGAACACGGGTCATCGGGCTCATGCGGTCGTCCAGCTCCGGCAGGATGATCGGGAAGCTCGTCTGTTCAACATGGTGGGCTTCCAAACGAAGATGACCTATCCGGAACAGCGCCGGATCTTTCGCATGATTCCGGGGCTGGAGAAGGCGGAGTTCGTGCGTTTGGGCAGTCTGCATCGAAACACCTTCATCGATTCCCCAAAACTTCTGCGACCGAGTCTACAGACGCGAGCGCGCGAGGATCTCTACCTCGCGGGCCAACTCATCGGTGTTGAGGGGTATCTCGAATCGACATCGATGGGCTGGTTGGCCGGGGTCAATGTGGCGCGTCGTCTCGCGGGTCAGGAGCCTCTTTCCCCACCAGCAACGACTTCCTTGGGTTCCCTTTTGGGGTACGTGACGGACGAAAACCGCACAAATTTTCAACCAATCAATGCGAATTATGGACTTTTCCCGCCTCTCCCGGGCCGGACGCGCAAGGGGCGCGAGCGGCGGCTCAAGCAGGCGGAGCGGGCGCTGGCCGAAATGGAGCCATTTTCCGCCCATGCGACCGCGGATGTGGCCGAGGCGGTGCCGGGTTAAATTCTTCGACTGGCGTGGAATTTCACTCTCCGTGGGGGAGGCGCACCAAGGGAATCTTCTGTTAAGAGTTGGCTGCGGTCCTGCGAGGAGATGCAGGGAAAACAAGGCGTTGATCATCAATCGACGTGGGGCGTATCGGA
>DLYX01000269.1 GCA_003447545.1 Deltaproteobacteria bacterium
GGCGAACTCGCCGACATCGAAGGAATCCCCGAGCACCTCAAGGCTAAGCACAAAACTGTCTTCGAAGTCGGATACCAAGCGATCATCGACGCAGCCGCGAGACGCCAAAAGTGGATCGATCAATCTCAATCGGTAAACCTCTTCCTGGCGAAGCCCGACATGAAGTCTCTCAGCCACATGTACCGCCATGCTTGGCATACTGGCCTCAAGACCACTTACTACCTCCGCACCCGCCAAGGTAGCGACATCGAGAAATCAACCGTCTCCAAGGCTGAGAAAAAGCAGTACACCCCGGAAGAAGTGAAAGCTTGCAGCATCGAAGCGATGATGAACGGCGAGGAATGCGAAGCCTGTCAGTAAGGAGCGTGGCCGTGGCCGTGAACGCCTCGCCGCTTCGTTTCGTGCGTGGGGGATACGGCTAAAGCCGCAGCCCCTCTGGGCACAGGAATCTCGAAGCTCTTGGCTCAGTGGAATCACCGATGAGCAGCTTGGAAAAAATTTCCCGTGCTCATCACCATACTAGGGAGAACGGCGCACTCGGACGAAAAGACGCTCGCCGTCCGACGGGTCGAGTTCAAAGGTGAGCGATGCCGAGGTGGCGGTCACCGAGTCTCCGGCCTGGATCCAAGTGGCAAGATCCGTGCTCGCCTCCACGGTGTAGGTAAAGCCGGGGGCGGAATGGATGCGCAGGTCGACGCTTTCTCCGTCCAGCGAAACCACCGGATCTATCGCCGGCGGCGCGCTGCTGTTTTGACCACCTGGCGACGGGCTAGCCAGGACGCCACGCTCCGCCGCACTCCCACCATCGGGGATGCCGTAGCTGAAATCCTGCGCCTGGTCGCCGAAGTCGACGCGATCGACCTGCGTCCCGTCCGGGGCGAAAAGCGCGATGCTTTCCCCACCGGCCGACAGCCTGAAGTTCAGATGGGGGGGTGGATTGCCCTGGTGGCTCTCGTCGTCTGCCCATAGCAGGAGGAAGCCGTCGGCAGCGATGCTGGTGCCGCTTGGAAAGACGAACTTGGCAGCATTGGTTGGATCGTCTGTGATCGACCAGCCCTCGAGGTCGACCGGAGAATCCGTCGGGTTGTGAAGTTCGATCCAGTCGTCGAAATCCCCGTCGGCGGGGTCGGCGATGGTGCTGGCGTTGTCGGCCATCCACTCGTTGATACGCAGGTCCGGCCAGTCCGCGCTGCCGGTAAACTCGACCGTGACCGTCTGGTTCGCCACCTCATTGCCTTGCAAGTCAAGGGCGCGGACGAGGAGCGAGTTCTCACCGGGGCGTAGGGTGAGCCGGGCGGACCACCCTGTGAGCGAGGAGAAATCGGGCACCAATTCGCGCCCGTTGATTTCGATAGTAGCGGCGGCGACCGGGGCGGTTCCGGTGATCGTGATCTCCGACACGGCGGTGCTGCTGTTGTCTTCTGGGGAGGTGATGGCAAAGCCATCGTCGATTCCGGCGAACTCGTCCTCGATAAAGATGCGGCGCTCGTCGATCCAGGCGGGGATCGACATCCCGGTGCCGCTCGGAACAAACGGGGAAGTGATCTTCAGTCCGGCGGCCTGGTAGGCGTCAAACCGTTGTTGCAGCCGCGGCGTTACGGCGCCGCCGCTGAACCAGTCGCCCAATGCCTCGTCGATGGTGCGCCAGTAGGCGCGCTCAAACAACGGCACGGTGTAGATCCGCCTGACATTGGGATCGACATTGGTGGCGAACAGGGGGGCGTTTGCCGGATCGTTGAATACGCCAAGGCCGACATCAAAATCCCAGCTGAACAATGTCCACCCCCGAGTCTCCGGTTTGTAGAGGTAAGTGTTCTTGTAGTTCGGGTTACCGAACCCGTCCCAGAACGACGCCAGATCGTTCATCGCGAAGGTGCGCATCCAGTTCTCGATGTCGACGATCGCTGCCAGGTCCTCGGCATAGCTCGGCAGATCGGAGTCGGCAGCCGTGATCAGGTTGAAGACCGGCTGCATCTCGGTGCGGGTGTTCGCGCCCCGGGCGCGTGGGCCGAAGTTCCAGAAGTATCGGCCGAACTGCAGTTGGCCGTCGGCCTCGTACTTTTCCAGCCGCGGGCGGCGCTTGGTCGAAAGTCTCCTCGAGTCGTCGGTTCCCTCGCGGTCGTTGTTGAGCTTGTAGAGATCCCCGTCATCGCCGGGGAAATGCGATTCGACCACCACTCTGTCCGGCTGTTCCGCGTCGTGGTAGAGTTTCCCGCGGCGCTGGCCGTTGACGAACAACTGGATGTCCCGGCGGTGCAGGGAGGGGAGCTTGAGCAAGTCGAGGAAGTGATACATCAACTGCTCGCGCTGGTTGGTGACATCGCGGACGGCAGGTCGATGGTCAACTTGTCCGTCCCGAGCACCTTCTTGCCCGGCGGCATGATGAGATCGTAACCGGTGAGTTTGCCGAGTGGCGAGTCGTTGAAATCCCGCGCCCCTGCGTAATAAGCGCCGCCATCATACAGCACGCGCTGGTCGCCATAGATGAGAGTTGCCGGGAAGGGGTCGTTGGCGAGGAATGGCGTGGCGATCCAGTCGGCCAGCGTCGCCTCGGAAATCCAGAACCGATAGGTTCCGAAGGGGCCGGGCTGCGGCGGCTCGCCGAAGCGCACCAGGCATTCAGATCCGTTTGCGGCAGCATCGGGCGGGAACGTCGAGATCGCCCCATTGCCATCTTCCGCCTCGACATAGAACCCGACGAGAACCGATTCGCCCTGGGCTGGAAGGCGCCCGGTGAAGACACCGTCCCCTGCCAGTTGGTCGCCGCCGAGCCCATCGTCATGCATGGGCACGGAGGTGAAACTTGTCGCCGGATCGACCCGGTAGTTCAGGGTCACCCCCGCTATCCCGTCGGGGTCGGCGACCGCTGCGAAGACGCGCACCGGCAGGTTGGCGATCGGTAACACCGGCCGGTGCACGACGCCGCTAAGGTCAGGCGGAACGCTGGCTTCGGCGCGGCTGTTCGACGCGCCCGGCGTGCCGATGTCGGTCGGGACCATGAGCGTCTGTGCGCCCTCCAGCCAGCCGCCTTTGAGGCGCAGATCAAATTCGGGGTGGCCTTTCAGCCAGCGAACTCTGGCGCGCAAGGTGGCCACGGTCCCCGTCGGGATGTTCGCGGCCAGCTTCGCGCGGACCCGGTTGGCCAATGGATCGCCCCGGCGGTTCGCTACAAGTCGTAAGGCGTTCGAGTCCGCGAAGGCGTCGCCGGGCTCGACCCGGCTGTCGCGGTGGCTGCCGTCAAAATCCCACCCGCTCGTACCGCTCTCGAACCCGCCGTTAGTGACGAGGTTTGATCCTCCGTCCGGGATTACCTCCACTGCATCGACGAGCACCTCGCCCTCCCCGAGCAGGAAAAATTGCACATCGGCTGGCGGGTTGGCCTCGGCCGTGGTGTTGCCATGCGCCAGCGTTCCAGTCACCTCGACGGTCGTCCACTCTGCCTTGCGGCTCTCATCGCTGTCGGCCCAGTTTGACTCGTGGTGGGATGGTGCGCCGGGATCACGGCGCTCGAGGCTGCTGCCGCGGCCGTCGGCGAGTGTCGAGTAAGCGGTCTGGTCTCGGTAATCGAGCGTATCGACCTCGATCAGATTCCCCCCGGCAGCGGGATCGGGTCTGGAAAGTGTGATCCGGTCGCCGCCATTGGCGAGCGCCCCGGAGAACTCGCCTTCGACAAGCGTTCCGGGGAGCGATGGGTGATTGGTCAACAGCTCGACCCGGTCCTCGGCGACCACAAGGTAGCCTCCAGCGGGAATGGTGGTCGCCGGGCCAAAGGTGAAATCGATCCCATCGGTGAAGCTCCACCCCGCAAGACTCACACTACCCCCAGAGCGGTTGTGGAGCTCGATCCAGTCACCGGCGCCGGCTTGGGTCATCGGCGCATGGAAGAAGATTTCGTTGATGACGACATCCGGGATCGCCTCAGGGGCGTTCTCTGCCCCCGGGGTGGGTGCCACCAGCGGTCTGAGGCGAGTGTTTGGATTGCCGTCCGGGTAGCGCCCGAGCGCGGTTTCAGCTGCTGCGGTGGGGAGGGAGATGGCGTC
>DLYX01000257.1 GCA_003447545.1 Deltaproteobacteria bacterium
GCGGAGAGATTCAGGCAACCGCCGCCGCGCATGGTCGAGGTGTCCACGACGTCGATCTCATCACGGTGATCAAGGGCCTGCCGGTGGAACTCGCCGAGGCTGCCGTTCGGGCGGGAGCGCGCGACCTTGGCGAAAATTATGTCCAGGAGGCACAGGCAAAGCGCTCTCGGATCGGCCCCGGACCTCGCTGGCATCTGATCGGACCGCTGCAGTCCAACAAGGCGAAACTCGCAGCTGCAAATTTCGATCTCATCCACACAGTGAGCCGCGCGAAAACCGCGACGGCGCTGGCGCGACACGCCGATGGCGATTGCCGGATGCTCCTTCAAGTGAATATCAGCGATGATCCGGCCAAGGCAGGCTTGCGGATCGAGGAGGTCGAGCCACTGGCCGAGAGCCTGCGCAACGAGCCCGGAGTTATCGTGGAGGGTCTCATGACGATCGGTCGCGCGGGCACGTCCGCGCAGGCGACGCGTGCCAGCTTTGCGGCTCTTTCGGAATGCCTGAAAGATTTAAGGGCTCGAGAGCGGGTGCAAGGCAGCACTCTTTCCATGGGGATGAGTGCCGACTATGATCTGGCAATAGCGGAAGGGGCAACACTCGTTCGCCTCGGGACGGCGATCATGGGACCGCGGTCACCGCGGGAGGAGGGGTAGGGCATGGAAACGATCGGATTCATCGGAGCTGGAAACATGGCTTGCGCTCTCGGCGGCGGCATTGCGCGGGCCACCGAATCATCATCTTCCTTCGAGGTGATTGCCAGCGATCCAAGCCCTGACGCACGCAAAAGGTTTACAGAGGAAGTGGGCGGCGCCACCTGCGATAGCGTGACGGAACTGGCGCGCCGTGCGGATGTGGTGATCCTCGCCGTGAAGCCACAAATTTTACCGAATCTTCTTCCGGAGATTTCGGCAGCCAATCACCGAGATTCTCTGATCGTATCGATCGCCGCCGGTATTCCTCTGGCCTTCATGCAGGCCGGGTTGGGCGCGTCCGCAAGGATCATCCGCGCGATGCCGAACACGCCGGCCCTGATCCGGCGCGGAATGACCGTGCTGGTGCCGGGGACGGCTGCGACGCCGGAAGATCTGGCCTTGACGGGGCGTCTATTTGCGACGGCAGGCCGGGTGCTGACGCACGAGGACGAGTCCGTCCTCGATGCGGTTACTGCCGTGAGTGGCAGTGGGCCCGGCTTTTTCTTTGCGTATGCCGAAGCGATGATTGCCGCCGGGATTCGGGCGGGACTAAGCCGGGAGATGACTGAAGTTCTGGTCCAGGAAACCCTTGCGGGGTCGGCTGAGCTTTGGCGGTCTTCCGGCAAGGCGGCCGGTGCGCTGCGTGAGCAGGTCACGTCGCCGGGGGGAACGACCGAGGCGGGGCTTGCGGCGCTGAATGACGAGGGCCTGGCGGCGGCGGCCGATGCCGCCGTTGCTGCAGCGACGGCCCGTTCCCGACAGTTGTCAGGAAACTGAGTCTCTGCAAGGAGAAGTAGATATGTTTGTGATGGGGAATTTCCTTCAAGCTGTTGCTGCCGTTCTCGACGCGCTACTGAATCTCTATTGGTGGCTCATCATCGGGTCGGTCGTGGTTTCGTGGATTGGCGCCGATCCCTACAACCCGATCATTCGTTTTTTGCGTGGCGCTACCGAGCCAGTCTTCTATCAGATACGCACCCGTCTCCCGATGGTCTTCGGTGGCATGGATTTCACACCGATCGTCGTTCTGCTCGCGATCCAATTCCTTCGGATTTTCCTTGTACAAAGCCTTTATCAGGCTGCGGACGGACTGGGTGGACAAGACCGGCTTGGATTCTTACTCTAGAAACTCCGGCGCAATGGGGGTGCGTTTCAATGCCTATCTACGAGTATGAATGTTCGAAATGCGGTGTGGTCGATGCCATGCAGAAAATCACCGAGGAGCCGCTCAAGACGTGTCCGGTGCCCAAATGCCGTCGAAAAGTCCGGAAGTTGATGTCGAGCACGCAATTCCAGCTCAAAGGATCGGGTTGGTACGTAACCGATTACGGCAAGGGCGGGCAGAAACCAGCGGCAGGCGAGGGTGGCGCCTCGGATTCCTCAGCGGGCGCGAGCAAAGCGGATGGCGATGCGACGGACACCAAAAAGCCCTCCAAAAAGAAGTCCCCAGCAAAGAAGAACGCGAAGAAAAAATCAGCCGCTTGAGCTCGGCAGGCGCCGATTTTCGACGAAAAAAAAGGCCGAGACCCATGAGGTCCCGGCCTTTTCACGTGGAAAGAAGAGACCTCAGGCAGCTTTGTCTTCTGCGAGGGCGGCGATCTTCTTCTCCAGACTGGAAACCTTCCGCTTGAGCGCATCGACTTCGCTTTTCGTGGACAGGCGCAAGCTTTTCGCGAGGTTGCTGACGGCCTTCAGGAATTCCGACTGGAGGCTCTCGACCTGCTTTTCGACAAATGGCGGAATTGTCAGGAAATCTGGCCAGACGCCGGCACGTTCTTCGATCGATTCGCGGGCATCGTCAAGGTTCTTGCGCACTAACTTCAGAGTCTTTTCGGTTTGTTCGCGGGCATCGTCCAGAGCCTTCTCCGACCGATTGCGAACCTCGCCTGCGGTGGTTCGCACCATCTCGCGAGCCTTTTCGTCGAGTTCCTTCATCTGCGCCATAGCGCCGTCCAACGGTGCCCAGGCGGTGCTGTCTTCGCTCGTCGTCTCGTCTGCGTTTTCCATTAGCATGACCTCCTGACTAGTTTCATAACACGGTGCGTCATCTGCGGCAAGAGGTCGCCTTGCGGCAGGGATTCTGCCATAGAGTCGATCGGGGGGAATGTGCCAGGCGGGGGGCTAGCTCAGGGGAAAAGCCCGGGGCTTCAAGGATCGCGACAGTGACGTCCCCCGGGAAACATCATGAATCAGAAACGCGTTCTTCCTTGGCTCGGCTTTGCGCTGGTGGCCATCCTGTTTTTTTCACGGATAGCCGGGTTCTCGTTTCAGGATCCCGATGAAGGCCGATACGCGCGGGTGCCTCAAGAGATGCTGAATGCGGGCAACTGGCTGACACCCAGCCTCGCCAGCGTTCCCTATTTCGAGAAACCACCCCTCTTCTATTGGCTAGTGGCCAGCGCCTACAGCCTCTTCGGCCAGAGCGAGGGAGCCGCCCGGGCGGTTCCGGCACTAGCGGCTTTCCTCACGGTCTGGATGACATTCAGCTTCGGCCGTCACCATTTTGGCCAGCGGGCAGGGCTTCTCGCTGCCGGCATTCTCGCCACAGCACCTCTGTTTTTTATTTTTTCGCAATCGCTCGTGATCGATATGGTCCTCACGGCCTGTTTTACGGCGACGATGTTCGCCTTTTACCGGGCATGCGAGGCCGAGGCGAAAACGCGCTGGGTATTAGCCACCGTCGTCGCTGCTTCGCTAGCGATCCTCGCCAAGGGGCTGCTCGGCTTGGTGCTTCCCGGCGCGATTGCCGTGCTCACGCTGATCGTTCGGCGGGACAGCGCGACTCTTCGCGCTCTGTTGCGACCCGCCCCGATCGGACTTTTCCTCCTGATCACGATGCCCTGGTTCATCTGGATGAGCGCCACCCACCCAGAGTTTTTGCAATATTTTTTGATCGAGAACCATTTCGGACGCTTCCTCGATGCAGAGGGCTATGGAATCGCTCATCCCGAGGGACCCTGGTTCTACTTGCCGGTCATGCTCCTTACCCCTCTGCCGTGGTCCTTGGCGCCATTCCTTCTCGCGGGGCAAACAGCCACGCGCAGGGCGTTCGGTCTCGTCCGTAAGGATCTACTGGTGTTCTTCCTCCTTTGGGCGCTTGTCGTGATTTTGTTCTTTTCCGCGTCCAGTTCGAAACTTCCTCCCTATGTTTTGCCAGCGTTTCCCCCGCTCGCGTTGCTTCTTGGTGCATGGCTTGATCTGGCAATGGACGAAGAGCTCGAGGAGCCCTTGCTGCTCCGGGTGATCTGGCCCGCCCTGATCAGTTTGGGCATTTTGTTTCTGATGGCATCGCTCGGGGCGCTCCTGTTCGGGGGATTTCTGGCGACATCTTTTCCGGGGAACGGCAGCGAGATTTTGGCGATTCGCAACGCGGTGTTTTTCGCTGGAATTGCGCTGGTGCTTGGCGGCGCTCTTTGGGCCCGGCAGCGTCGCTCCCGGCTTCCCGTCGATCTGATTCTGCTGATGATTTTGACGATAGGGGCGACCGAACTCGGCGCCGTGGGCGCCCGGAGTGTCGCCAAATCCGGACGCGCGGCGGCACAGATTCTGAACGATCAGGCTGAACCTGAGGATTTGATCGTGATGTACCGGCAACTCAGCCAATCGCTGCTGTTTTACGCCGACCGCCGCCCCATCCACCTCGATGACTTCGTCGAATTGACGGAATTGGTCGCCTTGATGCCCGCCGCCGATCGCGAGCCATGGTTCTGGAAAGGAAATGAGCAGCTTCTGGAGGCATGGAACTCCCCGAGGCGGGTATTTGTCTACATCAACGAGCGAAACCTGGCGAAACTGGAGCCGGAATTCGAGCGTCCCTATCGGGTGCTGGTTCGAAACCGAAAACGTCTGCTCGTGGACAATCAGGGAGGCGCGGACGACAATCGGGCCTCCGCAGGCTCAAAAGTGGGCGAAGTAGAGAAAATCGCAACGGATTCGGCTCGCAATCTGGCGGGGTCCTCC
>DLYX01000416.1 GCA_003447545.1 Deltaproteobacteria bacterium
CAACGGCGACTTTGGTTGGGGATATGATCGAGGCGCCTTCGGTTCCCTTGGTGCCTGGTGCTCGCACCTGGCCGTGGCCGCGCTTTCTTGTCATGTGCGGGATCGGTGGGGCAGGCGTCCTGCTCGTGGCCTGGCTCACGCGGCGGCGCTGAGGTCCCGGGGTTGCCCGCAGCCTCGCTAACCCCGACAGTCAGAGGATGGATACCGATCTCCCCCTGCGCATTGCCTTTCTGACCTATCGGGGCAAGAAAACAGTCGGCGGGCAGGGGGTTTATACCCGGCAGCTCACGCGTGCGATGACGGATCTCGGTCACTCGGTCGAGGTTTTTTCTGGCCCGGAATGGCCGGAGACTGACCCGCGTGTGCCCCTGCACGCATTGCCCAGCCTCGACTTTTATAATGAAAAGCACCCTCTGCGCCTGCCCCGACCGCATCAGATGAAGTCCTGGGGGGACTGGGTAGAGTTCGGAAAGTTCCTGACCGGACAATTTCCGGAGCCTCTGGCTTTCAGTGTGCGCGCTCGTCAGGCCCTGATTCCTCGAATCAATGAATTCGATCTGGCGCAGGATAATCAATCTTTGGGTTCGGGGCTGCTGGGCCTCCAGCGGGCCGGCCTCCCGGTGCTTGGGACGATTCACCACCCGACCACCGTCGACCGTCGCCTGGAATGGGAGGCTGCGAGCAACTGGCGTGAGCGATTTTTCAAAGACCGCTGGTACTCGTTTACGGATATGCAGACGAGAGTTGCTCGAGATATCTCGCGCCTGGTCACCGTCTCGGAGAATTCGCTTGCCGATATCCATCGCGACCACAAGATTCCCATGGATCGGATGCATGTGGTTCCGGTCGGTGTGGATCAGGAGCTGTTTCGACCGTTGCCGAATATAGCCCCGAAAAAGGGTCGCCTGGTGACAACCGCGAGTGCTGATGCCGCGATGAAGGGGCTGAAGTTCCTGCTGGAAGCCTTGGCAATGTTGCGCCGTGACCGCGATGTTGACCTCGTGGTGATCGGCAAGTTGAGGCCGGACGGTCCCGCGGCTCGCACGATCGAGAAGCTGGGAATTCAGGATGCTGTCACTTTCATCAAAGGGGTCAGTGACGAGCGCCTCATCGAAATTTTCAATGAAGCAGAGGTGGGTGTCGTCCCTTCGCTTTACGAAGGGTTCTCTCTGCCCGCTGTAGAGTTGATGTGCTGTGGGGTGCCCCTGGTGGCGACTACCGGTGGCGCGTTGCCCGAAGTGGTTGGCCCCGATGGTGAGACCGCTCTTCTGGTCGAGCCGGGAAATAGCCTGGCGCTCGCGGAGCGAATCGGTGTTGCTATGGACCAACCCGAGTTGCGTGAGAAAATCCGTCATGCCGGCCGTCGTCGCGTGTTGGAACGTTGGACCTGGGAACATTCAGCCAAAGGGACTTTGGAGCAATATCGAGCCCTTCTCGACGAGAGTGGAGCGATCGAGGCGCGTCGACCGGGGGGCCGGCAAGGGGCACCGCGCTTCCGGGCGAGAGCCTGAAAATAGGGGCCTAGGGCTCCTTCGCTCCGGCGAGATCAACGACCAGAGCGTACAGGAATTCCACCGCTGGCTGGAGGCTTTTTGCCGGGATTCGCTCATCGACGCCGTGCATCCGGCTACCATCTTCATCGGAGATCAGAATTGGACTGATTCCGTAGGACGGAATCCCGGCTGCGCGAAGAAAGCGCGAGTCGGTCGCACCGCGCGACATGAAAGGAACCAGTTGGATGTCAGGCCAGGTGGCCTTGCTGACGCGGATAATCGCTTCCGGAATCTCTCCGGCCAAGGGTGAGGGGGCTCCGGAACCGAAGTTGCCAGTCGCCTCGATCTTCACTTTCGGGTCATCGATCACGGCGGTCAGTTCCTGCTGTACAGCGGCGGGTGAGCTATCGGGGAGGATACGGCAGTTGAGGTTGGCCGACGCCTGTCCGGGTAGTGCATTGACGCGACTGCCAGCCTGCAGGAGGGTCGCGACGCAGGTCGTTTGCAGGCTCGCTGCGATGAGCGGATCGCTCATCAGCATATCCAGAGGTTCCTGAGGTAAGGTACCTTCGGCTTCTGCCAGCGTTCGCATCGCCGTGGCCGTCGGGGCATCCTCAATCGATGCGCGGGCCTGAAGCCAGGCGCGCGTCACCGGCAACAGCTGTGGCGGGAAGGAATGTGCCTCGAGGCGAACCAGTGCGCGAGCCAACCGATAGATCGCATTCTCCGGCAAAGGCACCGAGGAATGCCCCGAGGGTCCCTCGACGGTGAGGGTGAAATCTTCGTAGATTTTCTCGGCGGTTTGGAGATCGATTCGAGCCGGCACGCCGGCTGTGTTGAGGCGCAGGCCACCTCCTTCGTTAAGGGCGCCGGCGGCACGGATACTGTCCGGCTCGTTTTTGAAAAGCCATTGAATGCCGGCGCCACCGCTTTCTTCATCGCCGGTCCAGGCCATGATCACGTCCCGTCGCAGTTTGACCTGATTGGTCTTCAGAAGTTCGAGGACCACCAGTTCGACAGCGGCCATCCCCAGATCGTCGGCAACGCCGCGCCCATAGAGGTATCCGTCTTTTTCTACCATTTCGTGGGGTGAGGTCGCCCAGGCCTCGGCTCGGGCACCTACGACATCGATATGGGCAATCAGCAGGAGGGGCTCTTCCGATCCATTTCCTTTGAGTCGCGCGACGAGATTTTCGCGCCCCGGGGCAAATTCTGTCCGCCGCGCGGGGATCCCGGCCGCCAGGAGTCGATTTTCCCCGATTCTTGCGATCCGGGCCTCATTGCCGGGCGGGTTGGTGGTATCCGCGGCCACGAGTTCTCCCAGTAGTTCCCGCACCGTGAGCCCGGCAGCCGCGAAGTCAGGAGCAGCCACGGCAGGTCGAGCGAAAGAGAGGGACAAGGCGAGCAGAAAGGGTATGAGTCGCATGCTTTCGAAACTACCGGGTTCGAGATCCTTTTTCGAGGCGGCCGAGCATGGCTATAATCTCCAGAAGATTCGTGCCGGGCATTCTGACCAAGGAGTAGAAAATGAAGTTACCGATACAGGGCTCTGATCCAGAGGAAATTTTCGATCGCATGCGGGCGCGCAAGCGCGAAGATGCGGATTGGCGGGGCGGCCGAACCTGGAGTCTTGTCTACCCGGCAGGTGAAGATGTGGATGCCGTTCTCCGCGCGGCCAATGAACTCTATGTCTACGAGAATGCTTTGAATCCATTTCGCTTCCCCAGTCTGGCGAATATGGAGAAGGAGATTTGCGGGATGACACGTGATCTTCTCCACGCTCCGGAAGAGGCAGGGGGCACTCTGACTTCGGGGGGGACTGA
>DLYX01000101.1:0-3329 GCA_003447545.1 Deltaproteobacteria bacterium
CGTCGTGAATCGCCAAAAAGATGCGTATCTGGAGAGACTGCGCGGCGGGATCATCCGCCCCACCGAGTCCTGAGCGCGACGATCTTTTTGCGCAAGGAGTTGCAGTAAAGGGATCCGGCGACCAATCAGAGCGCGGCGAGCAAAAACGGCAAGGCAGCCATACCCACGCCGACCAGAACGCTCATCGTAGCCATGGTGGCTTCCTGAGCCTTCTCCATGAAGGGACGTTCCTTGGTCGAAACGAAATCCGATTCTGGTTGTTCCTCGGAACCCCAGATCGGATCCCCATGCATTCGAATCATGCGCTCCTCGGGCGACTGCTCGCCACCCTCGGAAAGCCATCCAACATTCGGCGCCGGCTCCGCAAGAAAGCTGTCCAACCCGCTCTCGCCCGCAAACCCGCTACTGAAAAAAGGATCATCGAAAGGATCCGAGCTTCGGCGACTCTTCTCGGCGCTGCAGGCGACCAGAAATGCCGACACCAAAATCGTCGTCAGTACCGCATAGACTGGTGTCAGGGAGTGCCTCATGGGATGACGCTACCATTGCCGACGAGTCGATAAAACCCTTCAGGCAGAAGCCGGTTTTTTGGGAGCACGCTTCTTCTTTGCCTTGCGAGGGGCTTTTTTCTTCGCGACCGCGGGCAAAAGGGGCGCGAGATGTTGTCCGGTGAACGAAGCAGCACACGCGGCCACCTCCTCCGGTGTTCCGACGGCCACGATCTGCCCCCCCCCGTTGCCGCCTTCCGGGCCGAGATCGACCAGATGGTCGGCTGTCTTGATGACATCCAGATTGTGCTCGATAACCACCACGGTATTTCCGTCACCGACGAGACGATGCAAGACCTCGAGCAAGCGACGAATATCTTCAAAATGCATCCCGGTGGTCGGCTCGTCGAGAATATAAAGCGTCTTTCCTGTCGCACGGCGCGAGAGCTCCTTGGATAGCTTGATCCGTTGCGCCTCTCCGCCCGAGAGCGTCGTCGCCGACTGGCCCAGATGGATATAATCCAAACCGACATCCCGAAGGGTTTCGAGCTTCTTGCGGCACGCCGGCACAGCCTGCAGAAAATCGAGGGCCTCCGCCACGGTCATCTCGAGAACGTCGGCGATCGACTTTCCCTTGTAGAGAACCTCCAACGTCTCGCGATTATACCGCCGTCCCTGACAAACTTCGCAGGTCACGTAGACGTCGGGG
Organism: Deltaproteobacteria bacterium; assembly: GCA_003447545.1. Lineage (GTDB taxonomy): Bacteria > Desulfobacterota > Binatia > UBA12015 > UBA12015 > UBA12015. The sequence goes on from DLYX01000101.1 coordinate 1,198, forward strand.
AGAAAGTGCATCTCGATCTTGATCAGACCATCGCCAGCGCAGGCCTCGCATCGGCCGCCTTTCACATTGAACGAGAAGCGCCCCGGCTCATAGCCCCGCATCCGAGCCTCTGGAAGCTGGGCAAAGAGGTCTCGAATCGGCCCGAAGAGCCCGGTATAGGTCGCAGGGTTGGACCTCGGGGTACGACCGATCGGCGCCTGGTCGATATCCACGACCTTGTCCAACCACTGCCAGCCCTCGACCGAATCATGCTCGCCCACTGTCTCCTTGCTCTTGTAGAGGCGTCGCGACAGAGAGGCCCAGAGTGTATCGATCACCAGTGACGATTTTCCCGAACCCGATACACCGGTCACACAGGTCAACGTCCCGAGAGGAATCTCCACATCGAGATTATGCAGGTTATTCTGCCGAGCACCGCAAATCTTCAGAAAGAGACCGGTCCCGGGACGGCGAACGATCGGTACCGGCACCTCGCGATCGCCTCGCAGATATTGTCCCGTGAGACTTTCAGGAATCGCCGCCACTTCCGGCGGCGAGCCTTGCGCGACCACCAGACCGCCGAGACGGCCGGCTCCGGGCCCCATATCGATCAGATGGTCGGCAGCTTCCATGGTGTCCCGATCGTGCTCGACTACGAGAACCGAATTCCCCAAGTCGCGCAGCCGCTGCAGGGTTGTGAGCAGGCGCGCGTTATCTCTTTGGTGAAGGCCGATTGAGGGCTCGTCCAGAACATAGAGAACGCCGACGAGAGAAGAACCAATCTGGGTTGCCAGTCGGATTCGTTGCCCTTCACCACCCGATAATGTCCCCGCACCACGATCCAGGCTGAGATAGGTCAGGCCCACATCACACAGGAAGCCGAGACGCTCCTGAATCTCCTTGAGAATCAGCCGCGCGATCTGCATTTGCTGTTTGTCGAGTTTGATATCCCGGAAAAAAACTCGCGCTTCGTCAATCGAGAGCGAGGTCAAATCCGCAATCGACTTTTCCCCCAATCGAATAAACAGAGCATGACGCTTCAGCCGCGCCCCGCTACAGCCCTGACAGGGCCGCTCGCTGCGATAGGTGCCCAGCTCTTCACGGCGCAAGTTGGATTCGGTCTGCAGATAAAGCCGCTCCAGATTCCGGAGAACCCCTTCGAACGGACGGCTCGTGCGGCGACGAGCATAGGTGACATCGATCGGCGTCTTGCCCGTGCCACGAAGGATCTTCTCACGAGCCGCTGCCGGCAGATCTTCCCACGGCGTATCGAGGGAAATCTTCAAATGCTTGGCCAAAGCCGTCAGTAGAGATTTGTAGGTCTCCGCCTTGCGAGCCCACGGAGCGATAGCGCCCTTGTTCAGCGAAAGCGTCTCGTCAGGAACCACACGATCCTCGTCGAAAACCCACTCCACACCCAACCCCGAACAATCGGGGCAAGCCCCGTGCGGGCTGTTGAACGAGAACGTCCTCGGCTCGATCTCCGGATAGGAGATGCCGCAATCGGGACAAGCGAGCTTCTGCGAAAAAACGTGTTCTTCTACCGGGCCGTTTTTCTCAACCTGCTGCTCGACTGTGACAACATCACCACCGTAGCCCAATGCGGTTTCCAGAGAATCGGCGAGGCGCTGCGCAATTCCCTTCTTGACGACAAGCCGGTCCACGACCACATCGATTGTATGCTTGTGCGTCTTCTTGAGAACAATTTCTTCGGCCAGTTCGCGCATCTCACCATCAACACGCACTCGCGCAAATCCTGCCTTTTGAAGATCCGCAAGTTCTTTTCGATATTCTCCTTTTCGATCACGTACCAATGGCGCGAGAATATGAATCCGACTTCCGGGCTCCCAGTCGAGGACACGATCGACGATTTGCTGGACGGTCTGCGACGCGATCGGTTTCTCGCATTCATAGCAATGCGGCACGCCCACCCTCGCAAAAAGCAGGCGCAAATAATCATAGATCTCGGTGACCGTGCCCACCGTCGAACGCGGGTTACGAGAAGTTGTCTTTTGCTCGATCGAAATCGCCGGCGAAAGGCCGTCGATCGAGTCGACATCCGGTTTCTGCATCTGCTCGAGAAACTGCCGAGCATAGGCCGATAATGATTCGACGTAACGGCGCTGCCCCTCCGCGTAAATCGTATCGAAAGC
>DLYX01000101.1:3645-3842 GCA_003447545.1 Deltaproteobacteria bacterium
CGTATCGAAAGCGAGCGAGGACTTCCCCGAGCCCGAAAGCCCTGTGACGACCACGAGTTGGTTGCGCGGTATCGTCAAATCGACGCCGGCGAGATTATGCTCGCGCGCCCCTCGGATCACAATCTCGTCAGCCATGGATGTGGTTTAGCGAGAAATCACCGCAAGATCATTCTCGATTTTGCGACTGCGGGAGTCCC
>DLYX01000236.1 GCA_003447545.1 Deltaproteobacteria bacterium
CAGCAAGACTGCCCAGACTCGAGCCGCATAGCCTTTCGGCTATCGACTGAGCTTCACGCCGAAAGTCCTCCCACCCCACGCGGCCGAGGGCCGGATGGGGAGCCATATCCCCGAGTCCCCAGCCCTTCTCCGTGCGCATCTGGACCACCATCCCGCGGCGGGAGCGAATCTTCTTTGAGGCCGTCGACAGGGGTTCATGAAGAGGAATTGCATAGGGCGTCAGAATTATTTTCTGGACGTTCATAAGAGAAGCCCCAGCGCAAAAAGAGCCGAGAAGACCAGCTGGAGGCGTGCTGTCTCTGCCAGGGCACCATTCAAAGCGCGACCGGCACCGTCCTGGCGAACCAAAGCGAGCGGCGATCGTGCCATCGGAATCGCCAGCCAGCTCAACAAGACAGCCGGGGAAGCCACGCCGCAAACGACCAGGAGTGGCGGACAGGCAAAGGCGGCAACTATCAGGAAAAGATAGAATTTCCGACCCCAGATCACTCCGCGACGCACGATCAAGGTTTTCTTGCCGACCTCCCTATCCCCGTCCACATCACGAATATTATTGACCACCAGAATTGCCGTTGCGAGAGCACCTACCGCGATCGAGCCGACCGCACCTGCAATCGTTAGCTGATCGATCATCAGCCATTCCGTTCCCAGCACGGCTACCGGACCGAAAAATACAAACACGAAAAGGTCCCCCAAGCCTATATAGGCGAGCGGGAGTGGACCTGCGGTGTACGCGATCCCGGAGAGAATCGACAAAAGACCAATCCAGACGATTGGCCAGCCCCCGACCCCGATCAAATAAAGGCCGACAAGAGCCGCGAGTGCGAAAGCCCCCAGACCAGCGCGCAACATGGTCCGAGGAGAAATATCGCCGGCCGAGACCGCCCGCCGCGGACCCTGACGGTCGGCACCATCCGCACCGCGCTGGAAATCGCCCCAGTCGTTTACGAAATTCGTACCAATTTGAATCGCGACCGCTGCCAATAAAATTGCACCGAGGACCAAGGGCCGGAGGGCGCCCTCTGCCACGGCAGCGCCCATGCCCACCAGAATCGGCGCGACTGCCGCAGGCAAGGTCCTGGGCCGCGCCGCCTCCCACCAGATCCCCGATCCGGAACTCATGGGGTCTCCCGTTCCGCGTAAAAAGCCGCCACCGCAGCTTCTGTCGCGACAGGATTTTCCAGCAAGAGTGCGTGTCCGGCCCCCTCGATCACCACACCCTCAGCCCTCGGCATCGCCGCGACCATCTGGCTGGAGATGTCGACGTATTTCTTGTCGAGGGCACCCGAGAGAATCAGACTTCGCATCTCCATCCGCGCGAGCGCCGGCCAAAGGGATGGCTGCCGACCGGGCGTAAACTGTCGAAGGGCTTGCGCAAAAGATGGCCCGTCTCCCGCGAGTTTTCTGGATCTCTCGGCGGCAACTCGCTGTGGCTCGGCAAGTGTCAACGTTTCGAAAAGAGGTTGCTCCATCCACTCGCGCACAAAGGTCTCGAGCCCCTCACTTTCGATACGATCGGCCAATACATCATCGGCATGCGCACGACGAGACCTTTCGGCTGCATCCTCGATCCCTGGCGAGGCACTGAGAATGATCATCGAAGAAATCCGCTGCGGGAAAAGCGCCGCCAGATGCAATAGTGTCCGGCCACCCATGGAATATCCGATGAAATCTGCCCTGACGACGCCTTGTTTCTCCAGCCAGCGATCGATGACTGCTGCCACGTGAGGTAAACCTGTCGCTGAATCCCGGCCGTCGAACTTCGTATCTCCGTGACCGGGGAGATCCAGAGCGAATACGCGGAAGCGTTTCGAGAGTTCAGGAAGCCACCCGTCCCAACTGGTATGATTTCCGGTGAATCCGTGCAGAAGAACCAGAGGGGGACCCTCGCCCGAGGTAACGGCTGTCAGTTCCATCCCGACACCTGCGACAGCAACGTCCCGATTTCGCGATGGGCTGCGAGTGATTCCCGACGCTCAATCCGCACGACAAGGACGTGACTCTCTCCACTCGAAAGTGCTGCCTGCAAAGCATCGGGAAATTGCTCCGCGCGCACCTCCGCTGAAGCAACCCCATAGGATCTGCTGATTTCAGCGATTGAGCGACCGTGCGAAGTGACAAATAAATCTTCGAAGGCAGGATGCCCTTCGCCGGCCAGCGGCAGATGGTCAAAGATCCCCCCACCGTCGTTGTCCAGAACCACCAGTACGGCACGAGCGTCCGCACGCGTGGCGGCAAGAAGACCGCCGGCATCGTGGAGGAACGAAACGTCCCCAAGCACGCCCACGGTAGCGCCTGAATGCCCGGCGCTGACCCCGAAAATCGTCGAGACCAGACCATCGATCCCCGACGCCCCTCGACTCACAAGAACCTCGGGCGAATCGGATCCAGACGCACAAAAGAGATCAAGGTCCCGAACAGAGATCGAGTTGCCGACAAAAAGCGCTGCCTCGCGCGGAAGTGCCTGCACCACCGACCGAAGGATCGTTCCTTCCACTGGTTCGGTCGTATCCAGATAGCGATCGAGTCGGCCACGGGCCTCGAGACCTGCGGCAACCCAACCTGCCGCCCAGGCGCTCCGGTCTGCGTTTTCCGGCAGAGACTCTGCAATCCTCGCCAGAATCGGCGCAAGCGGGCCGGAAATCAGGTGAGTAGCGGTTGCCGCAGGATCGGGCCATTCGCCGTTCTCTGCAAGAATCATTTGCGGAATCTCGGCACACGACATCAAAAATTGCCCGACCGCCTTGGAGGTCGGCAGGTCACCGATGCGCACCAGAAGATCGGGCAATTCCTTCGGTTGCCCGCCTCGCAGCAAGGCATCGTAGGCGTCCACACGGCCATCTTCGGGCTGCAGTCCTCGGACGTTCGCGGTGGCCTCTGCAAAAATGGCCGCTCCGACTCGGCCCGCAAGATTTCGCAACCCTGCCTCCGTCTCTCCTGCGTCCAACACGGTGGGCCCCATCACGATCAGTGGCCGCCGAGCGCCTGCCAAAAGATCGATCACATCGGCAGGCACGTCACCACTGAAGCCGCGAACCTGATGCGTGCGCGTATTTGGCTCGCGCGCACCCTTGCCGTCCTGGTCCGGCGGCGAAGGTAGGATTCGTGGGCCAAAGGGTTCCCGAAACTCGCAATTGAGATGAACCGGTCCGGACCGAACGCTGCAGGCCTCGGCAACCACTCGATCCGCGAGACGTCGCAAGGCCCTCTCCCCGGAAGGTTCGGCCATCGATGCGGCAACATTCGACGCAAAGCGAACATAGGAGCCGAAAATCTCCTGCTGGTGGATCGTCTGGTTGGCCCCACAATCGTGAAGCTCCGGCGGTCGATCGGCACTCAGAACAATCAGGGGCACCCGGGAGAGGCTCGCCTCGTTGATTGCAGGAAAATAGTTGGCCAGCGCGGGGCCCGAAGTGCAAACCAAGGCGCT
>DLYX01000324.1:0-2135 GCA_003447545.1 Deltaproteobacteria bacterium
GCGCTCGGCCTTCCAGTGAGTGTCGAGACGAGCCCGACCCTAGGCTATCTGAGTGCGGCGACGAGGGACTCGCTGGAGGAAAAGTGGCTGCAGATTGATCTCGGTGAGACTTACCCAATCGACGAGATTCGGCTGGTGGCGGCGGAGTCGGATGCCTTCGAAGTCGTGGGTGGACGTGGCAACCCGTGCTTGATGATGGTCGAGTTGTCGGAGGACAGCGCATTTGCCGGTCCGGTGTGGCAGCAACGTGCGGGTGGCGGAGAGCTGCTCGGATACCCGGGTGGTTGTGCGGATATTTTGCAGGCATCCGGGTATCGGGCGCGCTACCTGAGGATCGTGACCAAAGAGCTGTGGTCGCGCGAGCGGCAGCGCGTGTTCGCGCTCGCTGAGGTGCAAGTCTACTCGGGAGGCAAAAACGTAGCGCTGGGAAAAAGAGTTACCGCAAAGGACATCACCGACAAACCCACCTCAACCGGTTGGGCTCCGGAGTTCGTCGTCGACGGGTTCAGCAGCAAATACCGTCTCATCGAGTATCCGCAATACCTGGACCTGCTCGGGCAGCGCGCCGCATTGCAGCGCGAGCGAGACTCGCTCAACGAACTGCGAGCCAGCAAGGTGCGCTCCACCAGCCTGGTGTTGGGCTACGGTGGCGCAAGTCTCGGGGCGATCGCGATTTTCGGCTGTGGTTCGATGCTGGTGCGCCAGCGGAACGTCCGGCGCCGCGCGGTGGCGAACCTGCGAGAACAGATCGCGCGCGACCTGCACGACGACATCGGCAGCAACCTCGGGGGCATCGTCTTGCTGAGCCAGATGGGGAGCCGGCATTATGGAGACGCCCAGGCGCGGGAAGATTTTGCGGAGATCAAGGACGCCGCCGAGGAGACCTTGCAGTCGATGCAAGACATCGTGTGGTTGATCGGGCGCGGAGGCGTGGGGCTGCGCGATTTGGTGGCGCGGATGCGCGCGGCGACCGAGGTGATCATCGGCGACACGACTTTATCCTTGAAGGTCGATCCCCCGGATTTTAGCGACTACGAGTTGTCACTGTTCTTCCGCCGCCATCTGTTCTTCGCCTTCAAAGAGGTGCTCAACAACGTGCGCAAACACGCTGCAGCGACGGAGGTCGAGGTGAAAATCGCAATCGATCGTGACAACCTGACTTTCGAGATCCGGGACGACGGCGTGGGGTTCGATCCCGAGCGAGCGATCGGGCACGGCAATGGCTTGGGCAACCTCGAGCGGCGTGCCCAGCGACTGAACGGGACCTGTCGTATTCAGAGTTCGCCCGGAGAGGGCGCTCGCATTTTCTTCGAGGCTCCGCTACAATCCCACTCCAAGTGAAGTGAAGGATACCAGCCAAGAGCAAATTCGAGTCTGGCTGGTGGAGGACAACGCCCTGTTCTCCACCAGCGTCGAACGCGTCGTCAACAGCCTCGATGGGATGCGCTGTAGCGGGCGTTTCACTTCGGTCGAGGCGGCATTCGCAGCGCTCGGGGACGAAGCCGCCCCGCAGGTGATCCTGCTCGACGTGCTGTTGCCTGGAGAGGACGGCATCACCGCACTGGCAACTTTCCGCGAGCGCGCTCCTGAATCGCAGGTCATCATCCTGACCGTGTTCGACGACGCCGATAAAATTTTCCGAGCAGTGTGCGCCGGGGCCTCGGGGTATGTGTTGAAGTCATCAGGGATCGATCAGATCGGCGATGCCATCCGGCAGGTGATGGCGGGCGGGGCTCCGATGACCCCAGAGGTGGCAAAGAAAGTGCTCGGCGCATTCACACGCCTGGAGCCGGCTCCGGACAATCATCGGGACTACCACCTCACCGGACGCGAACGCGACATCCTGCGTCTAATGGCCGATGGGTTGCTTAAGAAAGAAATCGGTGAACAGCTCGGGCTGAGCGTGCACACAGTCTCGACCCACCTCCGTGCCGTGTATGAAAAACTGCACGTCAGCACCAATACCGGTGCCGTCGCCAAGGCCTTGCGCGAGGGGATTATCTGAGGGGTTATACCAGTGAATATTACCAGTTACTTTTCCTCACTGGTGTCAATCGGAGCCACTGTTTCCAGCGAACGGCCGCCCCGGCAGCTACACCTGGATGAATCGAATCTGGGAGTTCATGAACCACAAG
>DLYX01000324.1:2463-3069 GCA_003447545.1 Deltaproteobacteria bacterium
ACCACAAGGGAGTCAACAAGTAGCCCTCCACTCACGGTCTTGATATTACGGTGAAAGACGCCAAACCGAGATTAATATCCCGAAAACCGACAGCTACAAGGTCTGAGTGCGCACCGGGGACTGGATGGCTCAGTGGAAAGCTCCCGACATTCTTCCTTGATGAACGATGATCGAATCCGTCATGCTCAACACTGCCCAATGAAAACTCCATTATCCCGGAGGACTTTCCTCCACGCCGGTGCGGCATCCGTGGCGCTTCCCCTGCTCGATGCCATGTCTCCCGTCGGGCTCCGTGCCGAGACCAAGGGGCCGCAGCCGCCGAAGCGCATGGTCTTGCTCCACCGCGGGCTCGGCACCTATCACCCGCTGCTCACCCCAAAAAACACCGGAAAAGACTACGTCGCGACGCGCTATCTCAAACCGCTCGAACGTCACCGCCAAAACTTCACCTTGTTCTCCGGGATGTCCCACCTGGGCTATCCGAATTCCCATACCACCTCGGCGGCGATCTTCACCGGCGTCGGCCCCAACGGCGTCAAGCGCGGCGACGACATCCACAACACCATCTCGCTCGACCAGCGCGTCGCGGCTGAAATTGGCGGCGAG
>DLYX01000376.1 GCA_003447545.1 Deltaproteobacteria bacterium
GATTGGAGCCATAGGCCTCGGTAGCCGCGGCTTCGAGCGCCTGCGCGTATTCCCATTTTTTCCGGGCGGCTCGAAAGTCATGATAGACCCGCCAGATGGCCGCCACGGCCTCGAGGCGAGCGGTCTCCAGTGCCGCTTGTTCACCAGCGGCCTCGGCTCGGGCCTCCCGAATGGCGTTCCAGCGATCGAAGCCCTGAAAAAGCCGCCACCTGACGCTGAGCAGCGCCCGGTAAGCAGGTTCATCAGCGGCGTCGGTCGCGCTCGAGTTGATCGTGTACCACCAAAGATCCTGACCCCAGCCCGCATCGAGATAGACCTCCGGCAGAAGGTCAGCCTGCGCCTCCTCGGCGGCCGCCTCGCGAGCGCGAACGCGCGCCATCTGCGCGAGGAGATCCGGACGATCCACCAATGCCTTCGCGATCAAATCATCGACGGAGGTTTCCAGAGCGGCCGGCAGAGGGAGATCTCCGAGTCGAACAATCTCGACCGGTTGATTGGCCGGAATTCCGATCGCCATCGCCAGCTCGGCCTGGCCGTGACTCACCCCGACACGTGCGCTTTCCAGATCGTAAATCGCCTTGGCCCGTGTTTGTCGGGTCAGGAGGACATCAGGAAGTGTCTCCAGTCCTCGGGCTCGGCGTTGCTCCGCGGCCTCATTCACCGAAACCGCACGGGCCAGGTTCCCTTCAGCCGCAGCCACCATCGCCCAGGCTGCGTCCAGAGCATAGTAGCTCCGCGCCACGGCGAAGATCACGTCCTGAATCACCCGATTCGAAGTCAGATTCGCGGCTTGCAGCCTCGACTCCGCAGCCTCGAGCGCTCCCGCACGGCGGCCAAAATCGAGCAATGTCCAGGTCAGGGTCGCCTGCGGCAGAACTTCCCACTGATCCACCCGAATCGGCGCTTCCTTCTGTTGGAACAAAAAACTTTCGTAACCGGCATCCACGCCGGCCTCCAGCTCCGGAAAATAAGCCGACTGCGCCCGCGCCGTTCTGGCCGCGGCCGCCTGCGCCAACTGCCACGCTTGCCTGGTCGCCGGGTTTTTCAGCAACGCGAGATCGACCAGCTCCAACAATCCCTGCGGATGCTCGCTCAGATCATCCGGAGTCAGGGGCAAACCCACGCCCGCCGAGGCCGACACTTCGGGCCCTCCGGACCAGACCATCCCGGGTCGGGCGACCACGCGATTTTCCGGTTCCAGAAATGTCGGAGCTCGCCCACCGGCGCACGCCATCTGGAGCGTCAGGACCCCGAGGACCGTCAGCTGCTTTACAAGGGCTCGATGTTGGTATCTCATCCTGCTCCATAGGCCGCTATCGGAATGCAGATCTCAAAGATACCCCGATCTAACGGGCACAGCTTGGCGCTTCAGGCTATTGGTGCGGCAACGGCCCTTTCCCTGCAGGCCTGTGATCCGATCGTGAGCATCGATGGGGCTTTCTTCCCCGCCTGGATGGTCAGCCTGATCACCGGCATCGCCGGCGCGGCCATCGTCCGACAGGGCCTGATTCGATTATCCATTGACCCCTACGTGAAACCCCGGGTCCTCGTCTATCCCAGCCTCGCCCTGCTGATCACAGTCAGCCTCTGGCTGCTTCTCTATCGGCAATAAGGCATGGACGAACTGACGAAAGAAGATCAACGACGACAATGGATCGGCACTTTTTTGTCCGTGGCGATCATCATCTCCACGATTGCCGTTTGTCTGGTCGCAGGTCGTCTGATCTTCGAGAATCCTCGGACAGATGATGCCTCCGTGCGGGCCAATTGGATCGGCATCGCACCCCATGTGAGCGGGCCGATCGTCGAGTTGCCGATTCGGGACAACCAATATGTGGAGAAGGGCGAACTTCTCTTCGTAATCGATCCTCGCCCCTATGAGGCAACCCTCGCTCTCGCCGAAGCTGACCTCGCCGTCACCGATTTCGAGATTCGCGGGCGTCGTCGCGCGATTGAAGCCGCGGCCGCCGAGTTGGAAAAGATTTCCGCGCAGGATGAGTACGACCGACAATATCTCGCGCGGATCGAGCCACTGCTGGCCCAGGAGTTCGTGACCGCGAATGATGTCGCCGAGGCCCGCACCAGAGTAGCAGCCTCCAAGGCCGCCGTGCGGCAAGCACGCCAACGCCTCGATCAGGCAATCGAGGCGCTGGGCGAGATCGACGACACCAACGCCTACCGAGCCGCCGCGGAAGCAGCTGTTGCCCAAGCACAATTGAACGTAGGCTATGCCTCCGTGCACGCGCCCTTCTCGGGCTGGATCACCAATCTCAATCTCGCTGTCGGCGAGTATGCCAATCAAGGTCAGGAAATATTCGCCCTGATCGACGATCGCGTCTGGTATGTGATGGCCAATTTTCGCGAGACGTTCCTGTCTTCCATCCAGCCGGGCATGCAGGCTGAGGTGTATTTGATGGCCTATCCGGAGGAGAAATTTTCAGGGACAGTTCAGGGAGTCGGCTGGGCGCTTTACCAGACAAATGGCGCCTCGGTCGGAACGCTGCCCGACGTCGCGCCAACATTGAATTGGGTGCGACTCGCGCAGAGATTCCCGGGACGGATTACTCTCAGCCAACGCAATCCAAAGA
>DLYX01000520.1:0-1975 GCA_003447545.1 Deltaproteobacteria bacterium
TTACTCGGGTGAGCTCTTCCATCCACGACCCTGGACAGCGACTCTCGACACGGTGAGGCGACAGGTCGAAATTCTCGTTGGCAGTTCCTTCAATGCTGTTCTATGCAATCTCTACCGAACAGGTGCGGACAGCATGGGTTGGCATAGCGACGACGAAGCCGAGTTGGGCGAACGACCCGTGATTGCCTCTCTTTCTCTGGGCGCCACGCGCCGCCTTCTCTTTCGGTCGCGTGATCCCGAGAAACGGGACGGCTCTCGAGGCGTCGATCTGGAATCTGGGAGCCTTCTTGTGATGGCGGGCTCGATGCAGCAGCTCTACCAGCACCAGATTCCGAAAGTGAAGGCCTCCTCCGGGGTGGAACCGCGCATCAATCTCACCTTCAGAAAAATAATATACCCGGGCAGTCCGCAGGACTTTCCTGACCAACGAGCAGGCCGATGAGTACATTTATCCGCACGGCGTTCGTGAGTGGTGCGCGTGGTGGTTTGGGCGAGGCCCTCGTCGAGTTGTTGCTGCAGCGCGAGGAGACCGAGCAGGTGTATGCGACGACCAGAGGTTTGCCGAGTCCTCGGCTGTCGGCTCTGGCCGCGGAGGACGACCGTCTGGTCCTGCTGCGAATGGATCTCTGTCTCGAGGAGACCATCGCCGCCGCTTCCCGGCGTGTGCGGGAGGGAACCGAACGTCTGGATTTGTTGATCAACGCGGCCGGGCTCCTCCATCGAGAGGGGATTTCGCCAGAAAAGCGACTCGCGGATATTGACCCGGCTGCGATGGCCGAACTCTTTGCGGTCAACTCCACAGGGCCGATGCTGGTGGCCAAGCATCTGCACGATCTGTTGCGGCACACTGACCGCGCGGCCCTGATCAATCTGTCGGCGCGGGTGGGGAGCATCGAGGATAATCGCCTCGGTGGCTGGTATGGCTATCGCAGCTCCAAGGCTGCCCTGAATATGCTGACCCGTGGTCTCTCCATCGAGTTGAAGCGAAGAGCGCCGCATCTGATTGTGGCCGCCGTTCATCCGGGTACGGTCGACACGGATTTATCAGCACCTTTCCGTCGCGGAGTACCCGCTGGCAATCTGCAGACGCCGGTAGAGGCTGCCGGAAAGATTCTCGTTTTGATCGATGCTTTGACGCAAGCCGATAGCGGCCGGTTTTTCGCCGCCGATGGGGCACCAATCGAATGGTAATGGAGAAAAAGAAGTTCATGGTCGAGCTCGAGCGTATTCGAGCGGGATGGGCCAACACAGGCCTCGCGCGTCCTGATTTTGCGCTCGAGCCGCAGGCCGGTCAGGAATCGGTTTGGGATTACCCGCGGCCGCCTCTTTTGGTGCCCGATCCGCGCGAGGTCGTGGTGCAGGCCGGGGGTGTCGAGGTGGCACGTTCGGTGAGTGCCTTGCGACTTCTGGAGACAGCCAGTCCCCCGACATTCTATCTGCCTCCGGCCGATGTGCATACCGAGCGATTTTCACCAGCTTCCGGGACCTCGTTTTGCGAGTGGAAAGGGGCGGCGACCTATTGGGACCTGCAGCTGGAATCCGGAGGTTCGCCCCAGGCTGCGTGGTCCTATGCGGAGCCTTTTGGTGAGTTCGCCGGCTTGGCCGGTTACTTTTCCTTCTATCCGTCGCGCGTCGAGTGTTTTGTCGCGGGGGAGCGCGTACGTGCGCAGGCAGGTGGGTTTTACGGTGGATGGATTACCGACGAAGTGGTCGGCCCGTTCAAGGGAGACCCGGGCACTGGAGGCTGGTAGTCTCCGCGCGGCGAGGTAGCACCGAGCGGAGTTGATTCGAGACGCTATTTGTTGGACGCAGCCGGATTGGCCGGCAGGTGGTCAAAGCGGCCATCCCCGGGTCGCGAAGCGCGATAGGCTTCGACCACCGGTACAAGCTCTGCGGGGGAGCATCCGTGGAGAATGACACCGTCACAGCCGAGATCGAATTGACCCCGGATCTTCTCCACGCATTGATCCGGACT
>DLYX01000520.1:2275-5826 GCA_003447545.1 Deltaproteobacteria bacterium
TCCACGCATTGATCCGGACTGCCCGTGGCTGCGGCCTCGAGCCACTCGGCAGGAATCAATTCGGCCACTCGTTCCAGATCCGACGTGGTGGCAGAGGCGTCCAGCGCCCCCGCGAACCCGCTGACGAATTCATTTTCGCGGAAACGTTTCAAAATCGCCGGGTCCCAACGGTTGGTTTTGACCAGAAGGTCCCCGTAACCCTGTAGATACGTCCCGAGGCGACCGATGGTTTTTTTCAATCGAAGTTCTTCGGGCAGGTGGTCGCCAACGGTCGCAAAGCAGGACCAGACACGAACCGACGCCGGGTCGCGGCCGGCCTTGGCCGCCGCATCCTTGATCGTCCGGACGCAACGGGCTGTCGTTTCATCGCTGAAGAAAGTGTGCAGGACGACAGCGTCGAAGGCGCGTCCCCCCAGGCGCAGGGAGGGGTCCGCGAATGCGGTCATCGTCAGGGGGATATCGTCATGATAATCCGGGCCCATGGCGAGCAGCGGGAATTGGCCCGCCGGCCCATCATGCGCAAACACGACGTCCCCTTTCCAGATACGCCGCATCAGATCGGCGAAGTCTTCCATCTGAGCGGTTTTGATCGCCGGCAGACCGAAAGCGTCGAAGATCGGCTTGATGCCGCGGCCAAGCCCGAGGGAAAACCGGCCTCCGGTCAGTCGGTGCATGGTCATCGCGAACGCCGCGGTCACCATGGGGTGGCGGGTGTTCTGGTTGGTTGCCGCGGTGGCAATGCCAAGGTTGGTGGAAACCGCGCCTACGGCACCCGAGAGCGTGGCCGCTTCCTTCACGTTGAAACGCTCCGAAATAAAAACCGAGCCCATGCCGAGGTCTTCCCCGACCCGGATCTCGTCAATCAGTTCGCGTGGGCTCTCGGGCGCACCCGCCAAAGTGTAAAAACCCAATTCATTCATTTGTGGTTTCATGCTGGTAGACTCCGTTGTTGCGTGCTGAGAGCCGCTTGGGAACCGATCACTTCGATGCCGAGATCGCGGCGAACTTCGGCAAGGGGTTGGGCCCATCGTTCTTCCCAGAAAACTCCCAGGATCGGCTTGGCCTCGGCGCCGCAATTCCACGCGGCACGGGTCTCGTTCCGCAAGGTGTTCCAGCGGCCCTCCAAAACCATATGCTTGAGAGAGCCGAGGCTGATCACGATCAGCGAGTAGGGAAAACCGGTCTGCGCGATGCTGAAGCAATGCACCAGGACCTCTTCATGGCCCTGTGTGCCGAGGCCGAGCAGGACATGCCATAGATCGTGGCATTGGCGGATGCGTCGCATCAGATACGATTCGTCGGCCCCATCGGTAAACGGTGTTCCCTGCGCCAACCCGGCAAGGCTGATGGACTGGTCGTCGAGAAAGCGAGCAAATTCGCGGCCGAGCGAGTCGTCGGGGAGGGCGCGCAGGGTGTCGAGGTTGGTTTCCGAAAATTCCGGTCTTTGTGCCCAGAGGCGACGGCCCTCATCGGAATCGAAGATGCCCTCGCTGAGCCAGTAGCGTAATTGTTGCTGTGAGGTGATCTCCTCGGCAACCACAATCTCATCCGTGTCTGTCGAATCGCGCACGACACGATAGACGGCCGTGGCCACGCGGAGGGCCATGGTTGGCGAAATACGACCGAGATGGATGGGTGCAGAAGGCATATTCTAAATCCCGGGGGTCGGGACACGGCGGAACGCAGCAATCCCCAGCGCATAGATCACAAAGCCGATAATCATGACGGCATTGAATCCGTAGGTCATGCTGAGCAGTGTGGCGAGGACCGATGCCATGACGGAGAAGAACCCGTTGATGGCCCAGCACCAGGCCACGTATTGCTCTCCGTGTTCAGTGGTCTCCGACACTGATCGGAGTCCGAGCGGCATAAAGGCACCCAGACATAGTCCCAGCGGCGTGAGGCTGAGGATGGTGATGATCACGCGAGTCGGAAAGCTCCACGCCATGCCGACGTCAGCGACCCACGGAAGGACAACTTCGTAGAACGCAATCAGTCCGGCCAACGTAATCAGCAATACAGTGAACGCCTGATTCCTGCGGGTAGCGTAGCGCTCGCTGAGGAGACTTCCGATTCCTGTCGAGACCAGAAGCGCAAAGAGGGTCACGGTCAGGGAGTAAGTCGGGTATCCGAGGAAAAGAGTCAGTCTCTGGATCAGGCAGATCTCAATGAACATGAATCCCAAGCCCAACGCGGCGAAGTAGATTCCGGAGTTCCATTTGTAGGGAATTTCACTCCAGATCTTGCGCAGGAATACGAGGGGCAGGAGGAGAAAAAGCGCCGCGAAGCAGATTGCCAGAAGCAGGAAGGTGATCAAGAGTCGCTCGCCGACACCTTCTTCAACATTCCACGCTCCGGCCCGATCCGATCCGAATAGAGCTTCGGGCAGACCGACGAAATGCCAGAAGAAAGGCGAATCATCGGTGATGGGGCGCACTTTGTAGGGGAAATTTGTGTAGAAGGTCTCGAGTTCATCCGGAGTTCCCAGGATGACTGTGGTCACAGGCGAATCGGGCACCGGTGTGCTCCATACGAAGCTGACGCGAGCGCCCTCGACATCCGAGGTGCTTGAGCGGAACGTCGCAATATCGGCTTCGGTGAAGGGCGATTTCTTGATCAGGATGGTGGTGGTTTCGAGCCGCCCATATCCCGGCGATACGCCTACCATCACGTGTCGTTCGAAGTCGCGAATCCCCAGTTCGGCGAGCGCCAGCCGGGCGGTCCCCAAATAGCGAATGGTACGATTCGGATTCTCGTCAAAGTCGAGTTCTCCGAACTGAGCACAAAGAATGCCGTCTTCGGTGAGATGCTCGACCGCATCTTCGACCATTTCCTTGGTATAGAGATAGCTCTCGGACAGAACGAAGGCGCCGGAAGTGGCGGCGTTCATGGCGGCGTAGCTGTCGGGGGCTACCAGCCAGATCAGGTCGTAGTTCTCCTCGGATCCCTTGAGGAAAGCTCGGCCCTCCGCATTGACGACCGTCACCTTTTCATTGGTAGTGAGGTTGCCGGTGAATTCGGCAAATTCATTTTCGAGCAGCGAGACCGTCACCGGATTGAGTTCGATCCCGGTGATTTTGCGGGCGCCGAAATGTAGTCCGGCGAGGATTTCATTGCCTCCGGCGGAACCGACAATGGCGATGTTGGGGCCGGGCGGGAGCAGCCGGAATGGGTGGGCGCGATCCATGGTATCGTAGCGCCCAAGTGCGTCCATATCGCCATTCCATTCGGTCATCGAAGAACCGATGGTGCCGTCATGGTAAAGAATCTGCTGCCGTGGCTCTCCGAAGAAAAATGGAACCACATCGACCCGAAATACCGGGTCCCATTGGGTAAAGGCGCTTCCTGTCGCTTCTCCGCCCTTGACCTTGTCGCGGATAGGATCCGGCAGCGAATTCGGCAGAATGACACCTGCGAGAAGTATGACGGTGGCCACCAGAGAGAGATTCCGCCAGAATCCAGAAATTTCCCGCGCCAACCGGGCCCCGGCAATCGCGAAGAAAAGGCCTGCCAGAAAGACGACGCCGGGCGGGGGGAGCAGGGGGAGGGCG
>DLYX01000409.1 GCA_003447545.1 Deltaproteobacteria bacterium
CGAGCGTTGCCAAAAAGGACAGGGCCGGATTCTTGTCGATGAGCCCAGTCTGGAATTACACGATGCGGACTTCGCTCAGGTCAACATTCGGAGCGGCCGGGGCCAGGTGGATTTGAAAGACGGTGATCTGGACCGCGTAGAACTCGATCGGGGGCTGGTTGTGGAGTTCGACGGCTATCGCCTCGAGAGCACCCGTGGCACGTACCTGGGCGAGAGTCGTCACATCGTACTCGCCGATGGTGGCTCGGTCGATAGCGCCGTGGTCGACCTTTCCGGCGAATTTATGCTCCTCGATCTCGAGCAAAGTATTGTTGGCGTCGTTGGCAAGGTAGTGACCGAATTTCATCCGGCGGCCTCGCCTGCGGAATCGGATCCCCCGATGGACGGGCCGGAGGTTGCCGGTCCGTTTGGTGCCGACCTTCTACCCGGTATTTCCTTCAGTGACGCCTCGTCGGATGTGACCATCCGTGCCAAGGAGCTGCAGTTCGATATGAAGGCATCGCGAATTGTCTATCGCGGAAATGTTGAAGTCGAGCAGGGTGACTTTGGCACGCGCTCCGATGAGCTCGAGATTGTCTACGCGGGAGATCCGCAAAGCGGGGAGGCCGTCGCGCTCGACCGCGTTGTCGCTCGCGGTGGCGTCGTGGTTCGACAGAATGATCGGACCGCATGGGGTGATATCGCTGAGTTTCAACAACGGGAGAGAAAAATTCTCCTTTCCGGGAATGCTCGCTTGCAGGAGGGCGATAGCGAAGTCCGGGGCGAGAAACTGACGGTTTTTCTGGACGAAGGCGCCAGCATCATCGAATCCGAGCCGGGCAGGCGGGTTTCGGCGGTTCTTTTCGAGGACGATTTCGGGGCGCAGGAAGAAAGCGATAAGGAAGCCGGTGAATCTGTGCTACCTCAAAAACGACCATGAGCGACACTGGCAGAGCAACGGAAGTGGGCGACGCGCCGCAACTTGCGGCGCGTCATCTCCGAAAAGCCTATGGCTCCCGCGAGGTTCTGCGCGATGTCTCGATCGAGATCACGCCCGGCGAGGTTGTAGGCCTGCTTGGGCCCAACGGTGCCGGCAAGACGACTACTTTTTATTGCGTGGTCGGATTGACCCGACCGGACGAGGGCTCTGTCGCGCTCGGGGCCGAGGACCTCACGGGATTGCCCATGTTTCAGCGCGCGCGCCATGGCATCAGTTATCTGCCTCAGGAAGCATCTGTCTTTCGGGGGCTGACAGTTTCCGAGAATATTCAGGCAGTTCTGGAAACTTTGCCTCTTTCTCGGAGCGATCGCCGCCAGCGGCTGCAGGAGCTTCTCGAGGAACTCTCCATCAGCCATCTCGCAGACACCAAGTCGAGTGCGCTATCGGGGGGGGAACGCCGGCGTCTGGAGATCACACGAGCTTTGGTGATATCGCCTTCCTTCATCCTGCTCGATGAGCCCTTTGCGGGTATCGATCCAATTGCCGTGATCGATATTCAGAAAATTATCGGTCAACTGAAGGCTCGCGGTATCGGTGTGCTATTGACCGATCACAACGTTCGGGAGACTCTGGGCATCTGCGATAGAGCATATATTCTCAATGACGGTACGATCCTCGAAGAGGGGAGCCCTGAAAAAATCGCGAACAGCACCCGCGCGAAAGAAATTTATCTGGGGCACGAATTCCAATTATAAGACTCCATGGCTTACGAGCAGAAAATTTCCATCTCCGGACGACTCCAGCAATCGCTGGTGATCACGCCCCAGCTCAAGCATGCCATCAAGATTCTCCAGCTTTCTCGTGCGGACCTCGAAACTTTGGTCACCGAAGAGATGGAGCAAAACCCGACGATTGAGGAACTCGGCGTCGGTCAGGAAGACTTCGAGGCTGAACAGGATTCCCGCACGCCGGATGAACGGGTCGGGGAGCTGGCTGATCCGGTCACCAACCCGGAGGCTGCCAAGGCTGAAACGCCCGAGCAGGAGCTCTCCCCTGAAGAGTCCCAACTCGGCGATATCAATTGGGAGGAGTACCTTTCCGACTACGCGACCAACGCCACGCAAGGGTCGATGAGCGGAGGGGGTGGTGATTGGGACGAGAACCGTTCCGGCATCGAGAACACTCTGGCACGAGCCTCCTCTTTGGCGGATCATCTGACCTGGCAGGTTCGCATGGGCGGCTTCAACGAATCCGACCAAGCGATAGCCGATGTCCTGATCGGCAACGTGGATGAGCAGGGGTATCTGCGGTTGTCGGTCGATGAGGCTGCTTTCGAGGCCGGCGTGGACACCACCGATGTGGAGTCGGTACTGGGGAGGTTGCAGGAATTCGATCCTGCAGGTGTTTTCGCTCGAAACCTCAGTGAATGTTTGTCCATCCAGCTGCGCGAGGCGGAATTGCCGGCGGACATCCGCAAGAATGCTCTCGCGGTCGTGGATGGTCATCTCGAATTGCTCGAAGCAAAGCGCATCGACAAGCTGGCTCGAGAGTTATCTCTCAGCAAAGACGAAGTCGGCGAGGCTGTCGAGGTCATTGCCAAACTCGAACCCAAGCCCGGGCGAGATTTTGTTTCGGAAGAACCGCGTTACGTGACACCCGATGTCTACGTCTACAAAATGGACGATGAATGGGTCATTCAGCTCAATGACGACGGGCTGCCCAGGCTGCGCGTAAGCAATAGCTACCGACAATTGCTCACCGGAGCCGATAGTGGGGCCGAGGCCAAATCCTATATCCGAGAAAAACTTTCTGCAGCGCAGTGGTTGATCAAGAGCATCGACCAGCGACAAAGCACCTTGAAGCGAGTCACAGCATCGATCGTCGGGTTCCAGAGAGATTTTCTCGAAGAGGGAGTCCGAGCTCTTCGTCCGCTCGTATTGAAGGATGTGGCCGCGGATATCGGGATGCATGAGTCGACAGTGAGTCGAGCCACCTCCAATAAATACGTCCACACTCCTCAGGGTACCCTGGAGCTTAAATACTTCTTTACCTCGAGTATTAAATCCGCGGGTGGTGGCGAAGGCGTCTCGGCCGAATCTGTCAAGGAGAAGATTCGCAAGATCGTTGAAACAGAAGATCCCAGACGCCCCCACAGCGACCAGCATATTGCGTCGAGTCTGGCTGTGGAGGGTGTTGATATTGCGCGCCGCACGGTTGCCAAATATCGGGAGCTCATGGGAATTCTTCCCTCGTCCAAACGGAGGCATATGAAATGAACAGCAACGAAGTCCCTGTCAGTATTACGTTTCGTCACCTGGATTCGACCGATGCCATTCGCGAACATCTGGAAAAAAAATTATCGCACGTGCTGGAGCATATCCCTGCGGCAACCGATGTTCACGTGATTCTAGGCGCCGAGATCCACCACCATCGAAAGACTTGCGAGATTGTTGTGCACGCAAGCCACACGCAATTGACGGCTCATGATGAGGAACAGGATCTATATGCCGCGATTGATCGCGCCACAGCGAAGCTGGATGCTCAGGCGCGAAAATTGAAGGGTCGTGTCGTCAAGGAAGCACGACGCAGCAGCAGTTCGCGCAAGGCGAGCTGAGTACAACTCCTTTAGAGCCTCCACATGACAGTCTCTGATTTACTGGCCGAGGAGAGAATTCTTCCGGATCTTGTTGGGGCCAACAAGACAGAAGTCCTGGTCGAATTGTCGAGGTTGATGGTGCCCTCTCTCCCGGAGGTGAAGGAGGAGACGATTCTGAAGGTTATTCAGGAGCGGGAGGACCTGAACAGCACTGCGATCGGTAGCGGGGTAGCTCTGCCGCACGGTCGTTTGCCGGGGCTGGCGGAGGTGATGGTCGGCTTCGCCCGAACGCGCACGGGTGTGGATTTCGAGTCACTCGATGGCGGCGCTACACATTTATTTTTCGTGCTTCTGGCCCCGGACGATTCGGCGGCGAAGCATTTAAAAGCGTTGGCGAGTATCTCACGATTGTTGATGGATGACGAATTTCGATCCGATCTCCTTCTCGCTCCGGAGTGCGAAATTCTGAACCTGATTCGTACGCGGGACGGAGAGGCTTGAATTGATGAAGGTTTCGGTGCGAGAACTCGCGGAGCTCCGCCCGCAACTCAAGGCCCGCCTGCTCGCGGGCGGGCAGGGTATGGATCGATTGATCCAGGCTCCGCGCATCCAGAAGCCGGCACTGGCGCTGGCAGGCTATCTGGACCAGCTCCATCCGGGCCGAGTGCAATTGCTCGGAAACGCCGAGATCGGATATTTGCGACGGCTCGAGAAAAAGGCAGCGGAAGAAGCTGTCGAAGCTCTGTGTGAGTCGGAAATCTCCTGCATCGTTGTCTGCAACAAGAACCTCGTCCCGGAGTCTCTCCGTCGCGGTTGCTCGAAGCACGATGTCCCTCTGTTTTTATCAGAGCGTCGGACGGCGACGGTCATCCGCTCGATCCATTCATGGCTAGAGGATCGCTTTGCCCCGCAAACAACAGTGCACGGCGTTTTGCTGCGGGTGACTGGATTGGGGATTCTGCTCACGGGCAAAAGCGGGATCGGCAAGAGCGAGGCCGCGCTCGCCCTGCTCAATCGTGGCCACCGTCTGGTCGCAGACGATGTGGTGCTCCTGCGCGAGGCACCTCCGGGCGTCCTGAAGGGTCATGCCCCCGAGGAATTGCGGCACCATATAGAGATCCGTGGTCTGGGCGTATTGAACGTCGCCGAGCTCTTCGGGACGCTGGCGACCCGGGAGGAGACTCCCGTAGACCTGGCCATCGAGTTCACCGACTCCGCGGGTCTGTCGGAGTCTGACCGGCTCGGCATTGAGGATCGAACGGTCAATTTCCTCGGCGTCGAAATTCCCTTTTTACAGATACAGTTGCGGCCTGGTCGTGACATCGCCACTCTGGTGGAAGTGGCGGCACGGAATCAGCATCTCAAGTCCAGAGGAATCCATGGAGCCCGACGATTCGTCGCGGCGATGGATCGGAACTTGCGCCGAGCGGCGGGGCGGAAAAGCGAATGAAGGGCCAATTACGGATAGCTCTGGTCACCGGGCTCTCGGGCTCGGGTAAAAGTACCGCGATCAACGCACTGGAGGACCTCGGGTACTATTGTATTGATAATCTCCCGCCGGAGCTCATCGCGAGGTTTGCCGAGCTTTGTGAAGGCAGCGAGGAGATTTCGAAGATCGCGCTGGGTGTGGATTCACGGGGACGTGAATTTCTTGAAGAGCTGCAACCAGCGCTGGATGCGCTTGAGGCCGGTGGCTACCGAGCCGAGGTCCTTTACCTCGAAGCCGGTGATGATGTTCTGGTGAGGCGCTTCAGTGAAACGAGGCGTCCCCATCCGCTGGCCGACGGTAGTGACGTCAAGGCCGGGATTCGACGGGAGCGTGAGTTGCTCGCACCGTTGCGAGGTCGGGCCAGCCGAGTTTTGGACACGGGAGCATTGACCGGACACGAATTACGTCGGTCGGTCCGCGAGCTTTATGGTGACGAGGTCGTTGCGGGAGCGCTGCAGTTGAACCTTCTCTCGTTCGGGTTCAAATACGGTGTGCCGGCGGACGCCGATATCGTATGGGATGTGCGCTTTCTGCCGAACCCCTTTTATGTTCCGGAGCTTCGTGAAAAGACCGGCCTGAACAAGGATGTATCCGACTACGTTCTCGCAAGTGAGGGAGCAATTCGCTTTGCGCAATTGGCTTGGGAGTATCTTGAATTTACGCTGCCCCTATATGAACGTGAAGGAAAGAGTTATCTCACCGTGGCAATCGGGTGCACGGGTGGCCATCATCGATCGGTGACTTTGGTCGAGAAACTTGGCAAGATGTTGGAAGCCGAGGAAATCGGAGCGGTGCTGCGTCATCGTGATGTGTAACGTCAATGAGATTGCGAGCAGAACCATGAGCATGTTCAAAACCGAAAGTCAGGAAGCGTTGGTCGGCGTGGTGGTCGTGGGGCATGGACGCCTTGCTCTGGAAATGGTGGAGACCCTGTCGTCGGTGGTCGGCCCGTTGGCCGGGGTGCAAGCCGTGGTCTACCAGATGGATGCCGATCCCGAAGAGATCCAGAAATCTCTCCGGACTGCCGTCGATAACGTGGATACCGGAGCTGGTGCGATTATCTTTACGGATATGTTGGGAGATACAGCCTGTAACGCCAGCATGCATGTTGCTGCGGACCGGCAACATGTCGAGGTGCTGGCCGGGGTGAATATGCCGATGTTGATCAAGTTGACGACCGCAAGGATGGAGATGCGGTCCGCTCCAGATTTGGCCGGCTTCATCCGCCGCTACGGCCAGGATCATATTTTCTGGCCGACCGGAGACCGCTCCCTTCAGGCAGGGGCCGGGTGTTGACGCGTTCTTATGACATTGTGAACCGACTCGGGCTTCATGCGCGCGCGGCGGCACAACTGGTGCAGTTGGCCTCTGGTTTCGCCGCGGAATTGAGCCTTCGCAAAGACGACCAGAGCGTGAACGGCAAGAGCATCATGGGCGTCATGATGCTTGCCGCTGGGCAGGGGTCGGTGGTTGAAGCGACCGCCGAGGGCGAAGACGCCAGCGAAATGCTCGATGCTCTGGGGATCCTGATCGAAGCTAAATTCAACGAGGACCGCTGAGACTCTCGGGATACTCCTGCTGTTCTTCGGACCGCTTCCGAAGGCTGCTCGCGTCGAGGGCTTGTCGTTCTCAGAAGAAGGAGGCGAAGATATCGTCTGCGGCGAGCAGCCCCTGCGGTGTCAGCCGCAGCCAATCATCGGACCACTCCAGCATACCCTGCTCGCATAATTCAGGAATGTGCGGGTAGGCCTCGAGCGTGGGTTCGCCATAGCGGGACTGGAAGTTCCGCGTATCGAGACCGCGGCCTTCGCGGAGAGCGAGCCAGCATACCTCGCCCATGGCCTGCTGCCGGGTCAGTTCCTCGGATTCGTCCTCGGCCAGTCCGGTGCCCTCAACCGATTCCATATATTCGGCGGGCTCGCGCAGGTTCATCCATCGACGACCAAAGGAGTTTTCCGCAGCCTTTCCGGGACGGTAGGAATGGGCCCCGGCGCCGAGTCCGATATAAGGATTGCCGCGCCAATAGGCCTGATTGTGGCGCGCTTCGAAACCCGGCCGGGCGAAATTCGAGATCTCGTAGGCCATGAGTCCGGCTGGCGGGAGGACCTTCCGAATTGTTTCAAACATCTCGGCTTCTTCTTCGTTGCCGAGTCTTTGGACGCGACCACGTTCGAGGTCGCGCGTCAGGGGGGTCCCGGGCTCATAGGTGAGAGAATAGGCAGAGATATGGTCGGGACCGAAGCTCAGGGCCTCGTCGAGGTCGGCCTGCAGTTCTGCGGCGGTTTGCCCCGGAATCGCATGGATGAGGTCGAGAGAGAGATTCGTGAAGGAGGCGCTCCGAGCGTCGCGAAGTGCGGTCCGGGAGTCGTCGACTGAATGCTGTCGACCAAGAGCCCGAAGCAGGTGCGGGGTGAAGGTCTGTACGCCGAGAGAGAGCCGATTGATCCCGGCTT
The DNA here is from genome assembly GCA_003447545.1 of Deltaproteobacteria bacterium. Lineage (GTDB taxonomy): Bacteria > Desulfobacterota > Binatia > UBA12015 > UBA12015 > UBA12015. Next base: position 7,458 of record DLYX01000409.1, read on the forward strand.
GCCGAAAGCCTCGGAGCCTGTCGAGGTCGATGCTGCCCGGATTCGTCTCGAGAGTAATCTCGGCATTCTCGACAACGGATCCTGTTTCTCGAATACCATCCAGCAGCATGGATATTGTTTGCGGCGCAAAGAGGGAGGGTGTTCCGCCGCCCATGAAGATCGTGCCCACCGAGCTTCCGGCAAACGGACTCTGTTGCATTCGTTGGCGCAGCTCTGCCAGCAGCGCCTTTGCATAACGTTCTTCCGGCCACTTTCGAGCAGCCCGGGTGTTGAAATCGCAATAAGGGCAGAGCTCCAGACACCAGGGGATGTGGAGATAGATCGAAATCACGCTCAATAACGACGCATCAAACCGACGATCACGCCCCGGATTTCCAGATCACCTTCATGGCAGAGAATCGGCGGGACCTGATCGTTGGCAGGCTGCAGTCGGACGCGCCCACCTTTTTCGCGGAAGAAGCGTTTGATCGTGGCTTCTCCGTTGAGCACGGCAACAACCGTTTGGCCGTTGTCGGCCAGGGCGCGGCTTTCCACGACCACGAGATCCCCGTCGAGAATGCCATCATCTCGCATGGATTCGCCGGCAACCTGAAGAACAAAGCTCTCGGCTTTTCGGACGAGCTCTTCGGGGACCGAAACGAATTCGTCATGAAGTTCGGCGGCGATCGGTTTCCCGGCGGCGGCGAGGCCAAGCAAGGGTAATTCCACACTCTCGGAATGCCGTTGTTGTGGTACGATTTCGACGGCGCGGCTCTGTCCGGGGCGCCGGCGAATCATCCCTTTGCCTTCCAGATTGCTCAGGTGCTTGTGGACGGTGGCCAGCGAGGTCAGGCCGAAGTTCTCCCCGATTTCTTCGAGAGTCGGCGCGTAGCCGTATTCGCGAATATAATTGGTGAGGAAATCCAGCAGCTCTTTCTGGCGCCGGGTCATTGTTTTCGAAGATGCCTGCTCAAGCATGGGCGAACAATAGGCGAAAATCTGTCTCGGAGCAACCAGGGCGGCGAAATCGGTTCAGCGGTTTTGACGAATGGCTCGCCGATGTTCCCGGTAGCTGCGGCTGAAGACGTGTGTCCGGTCGTTCCTGGCGACAAAATAGAGGACTTTCGAGTCATCTGCCGGTCGCACGGCGGCGATCAGGGCGGCTTGGCCGGGATTGGCGATCGGCCCCGGCGGTAGTCCCTTGATTTTGTAGGTATTATAAGGGCTTTCGCGATCGAGATGGCTCGGTCGCACACGTCCGGTGTTCCCCGGCAAATCGTAGACGGCGGTCGGGTCTGACTGCAGTCTCATCCCCCGCCGCAACCGGTTGCGAAAGACGGCGGAAATCAATGCACGTTCGCTG
>DLYX01000484.1 GCA_003447545.1 Deltaproteobacteria bacterium
TTGAGGAGTTTTCATCAGTCAGCGTAATCACATTATCTGCCGCCGCTCGATAGAAGCCAGTTTGAACTGAGGTATCCACCCCGAGATATTTGCCAATCAATAACGACTCATTGCCAGCTTGAAGCTGCAGGTCAATGTAGGCTGCGATACCTGCCTCTGCAGCCCCGGGCACTAAGGCGTCCCCCAGCATCGATAACGCCCTGCATTGTTCGGGAGAGAGAACCTGCGGCTCAAATACCCGTGCTTCGGCCTCCTGAGGCGTCAGCCACAACCACTGCCCGGCGACCACAAACAACCCCGCAGCACTGCTGCCGGTTAATAGTTTTCGCCGACCTAGCGATGCAGGCATCAGAAGTCCTTGCGCAAACTCAAGGAGTAGTAACGAGGCGCGCGATAGGCGACTTCGTTACAGCCGCAGAGAGTAGCAAGGTCAAAGCCCTGCACCCCAGGACGCTCGTCGCCAAGGTTGCGCGCGGCGAGGGTGGCTGTCCAGCCATTTGTTGCGTAGCTGATCAGCGCATTCGCTACCGTATAACTGTCGAACTTGTCTGCGTCGAAGTTTCTCAAGTTGTAGTAGTACTCATCCGAGTAGCTGACGTCTGCCTGAATCGCGACTTCGCCACCGAGCGCATCGAAGGCATAGCGGACAAGGCCCGTTGCCTGAAACTCCGGTGCATAAGTAGGGTCTACATCAGACGAGGGCAGGGGTGAGCCGTTGCGAAGGCTCACATCCTTCACCGTAGCGTCAAAGTAGGCAGCATTAAAAAGTAGATCGAGGCCTGGCATAGGTGAGCTTTGAATCTCGATCTCTGCGCCGTAGTTGTCTGCGTCTCGGTTGATCACGACGCCGCCTACACCCACGAAAAGGAAGGCCTGATAATCGGCATAGTCATAGTAAAAGACTGAGCCGTTGATCCGCGTTAAACCTCCGCCGAGCGTGGCCTTGAATCCCCCCTCATATGAGGTGAGTACTTCTTCGTCATAGGGCAGCGAACTTGGCCCGCCGGCGCCATAAAATGCGCCTAGCAATGGTGCGTTGTAGCTACCAGCCTTCACGCCGCGGTTGACCCCGCCGTAAAGCATGAGGTCGTCCGACATGTCATAGGTCAACTGTAGTTTTCCGGCCCAATAGTTCTCGGAAATATCATCGGTGTACTCCACGCCGGTTCCCGGAAAGCACTGGCTTGCATCTCGGAAGCAGGGGTGCGTATTCACGACAAAGGAAGACTCCGACGGTGCAACGCCGATGTTCAATTCGAAGTCTTTCTCTTCCCGCATTGCCCGCAGTCCGCCAATTAGTGTGACGCGATCAGTCAGGTCGTACTCGAGCTGACCGAAGACGCTGTAGGAGTCCGTTTCCAGTCCGGCCGTGGTCCCCACGTCAATCGGAATGCCGCCGAATACATCAGCAAAAGAACTCTGGGGGCCCTTGAGACCGTTGTCAGACTCGGAGTCGATATTGAGGTAGAAAACGCCTGCAACCCAGCGGGAGCGGTCCGTTTCGCCGCTCAAACGGAACTCCTGCGTAAAGCTGGTGGCATCCACCGCGGCATAGTTAGCGAGTTGGTTAACCGGAGCGGAATCGACGTCGATGAACAACAGCTTCTCGTAGTCTTTATGGTCGGTGATAGAGACGAAACTCATCCCGTTGGATAATTCGTAACTGATCTTGAAATTAATGCCTGAGTTTTCGGTGCTACCCTGGTTGGCGAAGGCAAAATCACCTGAGAAAGTGAAATCATCACCGTCAGGGTCCAGATAGCCAAAGAAGTCGGCCCCCGGCGCTAGACGTCCTGGTAGGCCGCCGCCACCCCCTGGCAACCATTGGTCCCCATCTTCAATGTCCCCGCCTGCGTCGAGTCCTGTGTCGTTACCGCTGGCATCATACAGCGCAGAGAGGCGACTCTCGCCAGCTGGCGTGTTGATCACGTTGATCAACTCCGGCGGGGTATCGGGATTGTTGTCATGATCCTGCGCAATCGCAAAAGTGGATTTGCTTTGATACGGGCCGGTGGCCACTTCGCTGTCTGAGTAGTTGAAGCTCAAGTCCATGCGTAATCGGTCAGTTGGCTCAAACGCCAAGCGGATGCGAGCCGCCATGGTGTCATCATCACCGAGATCGGCCCCAGCACCCGGGCCTGGATCCCCGAGGAAAGGGAGCTGATCGGCATTGCTGTAAAGATTCTCGAGGTAAGGGTCTTGATCGCTATAGCGAATGGCTGCGCGGGCGGCAAAGGTTTCCGATAATGGGCCCCCAATGGCCGCCTCTACGACAGTCCGATTAGCGTTATTGGGCACATCGAATTGCCCAAACTCAACATCGACATAACCCTCCACACCATCGAAGGAGGGGGCATTGGAAATAAAGTGCACTAGACCGCCCGTTGCGTTGCGCCCAAACAGCGTCCCTTGCGGGCCCTTGAGAATTTCAACTCGGTTGATGTCGAAGACTGCAAAGGTTTGTGCTTGGGCTACCGCAATATAACCCTCGTCGAGATAGACGGCATTGGGTGCCTCAATGATGTCATTAAAGTCGTTTTGGGTGACGCCACGGATAGAGAACTGAGTGTTTTGCCCCGCCAGGTTCCCCGAGATGTGAACCCCGGGAGAGAATGCGGCGATGTCGAAGCTTTCCGAAACGCCAAGGGCATTCATTTGCTGACCGGTAAAAGCGTTTATCGCGATGGGGACTTCTTGCAGGTTTTGCTCTCGCTTTTGAGCGACGACAACCACCTCTTCAAGAATGTTTTGTGCCACGAGTGGGCTGGAGAGGGTGGCGCCTGCAACGGCGCTGGCTAGGGCTTTAAGTAAGTTGGAGTGTCTCATATTTATTCTCCGCTATCGGTCGGGAAACAACAGGATGGTCCGTTTCCGACATTGTCCCCAATTACAGACTAATCGCAAGAAGTTTTAACCCTAAAATATCTGGCTGTTGGTGTCAGTCGCTCCGGTCCGCGGGGATAGGCCGTCAGTCAGGCAATACGCAGCACT
>DLYX01000146.1 GCA_003447545.1 Deltaproteobacteria bacterium
AGCGGACAGGCCTGGCGGCTCGACGAGTTCCGCGCAACATCGCCCAACCAGACGCTTTTTCCAGCGTACAATTCACAACTTGGTCAATCGATGGAAGCCGAGACGAACCTCTTTCTTGCCGCCCTGATTGCCGAGGACCTGGGCGTCGACCATTTGATCGACAGTGATTTCACCTTTGTAAACCGACCGCTGGCGCAACTTTATGGAATCCCGGGAGTTTCCGGACAGGAGATGCGGCGCATCGCGCTGCCACAGGACAGCCCACGCGGAGGCCTGATCACACAGGCCAGCATTCTGAAAATCACCGCGAACGGGACTTCGACCTCACCGATTCCGCGTGGCAACTTTATTCTCGAACACCTCCTTGGCACACCGATGCCACCACCGCCCGCAGGCGTCCCCGGCCTTGAACCCGACACCCGTGGGAGTTCCACGATTCGGGAGCAACTCGACTTGCACCGGACCAACCCGACCTGCAACGCATGCCATCGCTCGATTGATCCGCCGGGGTTTGCCCTCGAGTCGTTTGATGCTGTCGGCGCTTTCCGCGACGAATATCCGAATCGCAGACTTGTCGACCCCAGCGGAACCACCCCGACCGGAAGGTCTTTTGCCGGCATCCGCGAGTACAAGAAAATTCTTCTCGAGGAGAATATCGATCAGGTCGCGCGCCACCTGTTCCAGCAGATCGTTATCTTCGCGACTGGAGCGGAGACCGAGTTTGAAGATCGCGATGAAATCGATGTGATGCTCGACCGACTGAGCACGGATGGATACGGAGTGCGCAGCATGATCCATGAAATTGTTGCGAGTTCGCTCTTCCAAAAAACTTCAAGGCTGGATGTTCGCGACGAACCCGGCAGTGATGCTGCGCGCCAGCCTCTCGGAAGGCGGGAACGATGAACTGGAATCGACGAATACAACGACGGACGGTCCTGCGCGCGGGAGGGGTCGCGCTGGCCCTGCCCCTTCTTGAAGCCATGCGGCCGGTGCTTGGGCGAGCCCAAGCCGAGCCCGTCCGGCGGATGCTGAATATCTGCGGCACCCTCGGCTTCTACGCACCCTCCTGGCGACCCGAGACCACGGGCGATGCCTATGAACCCTCGGAATACCTGCAACTCCTCGACAGGCACCGATCACGTTACACCGTGATCTCGGGGCTTTCCCACGAAGACCAGCAAGGCCGACAGCCGCATAACTCCGAGATTACCTTCCTGAGCGGGGCGCGACGTCCCGGCATGGACGGCTTTACGAACACGATCTCGATGGATCAGGTGACGGCCAACCATCTCGGATACGTGACACGATTCCCGTCACTGAGTTTGGGCAGCCTGAAAGCTCAGAGCCAGTCCTACCTGTCCAGTGGCGTAATGGTCCCTGCCGAAACCAGTCCTTCCTCATTGTTCCGATCCCTATTCCTGCAGGGAAGCCCTCAGGAAGTCGCGCAAGAGATGGGACGATTACGTGAGGGCAAGAGTATCCTCGACCATCTGCGCCGACAGCGTGCCGCTCTGCTCGCCGATCTCGGCGGAGAGGACCGCCATCGGCTGCATTCATATTTCGAATCGGTTCGTGGCGCTGAGCGTGAATTGTCGGAGATGCAGGCTTGGGTCAATCGACCCAAACCCGTTGTCGGCTCAGAGCAGCCCACCGACATCGCCGGTGCGGGCGATCTCATCGGGCGTATTCGTCTCTTCTTCAACTTGATCCCACTGATTTTCGCTACCGATTCCTCGCGGGTGATCAGCTTGATGATGCAGGACCACTCCACGGTATTGGAGGTGCCCGGAACAACCAACGATCAACACAGCTTGTCGCATCACGGCCAGGAGGAGGGCAAGATCGACCAACTCCGCCTCGTCGAGAAGGCCATTCTCGTGGCCTTCGGAGAACTGCTCGACTCCCTCCACGCCGGCGTCGATGGCGGGAGTTCTCTGCTCGACAGTACGAGCATCCTGCTCGGCAGCAATCTCGGCAATGCCAATGCACATATAGCTTATGACTTGCCGATCATGGTGGCCGGTGGCGGCTTCGACCACGGCTCGCACGTCGACGTTGGAGGCGGCGGCAACCAGCCGCTATCGAACCTCTTCCTCACCCTGCTGCAGTCAATGGGGGTCGATACCGAATCGTTTGGCCAAAGCACGGGAGCTCTGCGCTGGGGCTGAGAGCTGCCCGATCAGGGATTGACCCTCTCGCGCCATAGACGCTCGACTTCGAGGCGTAGCTCGTCCGAAGTCCCATCGTTGTGCACGAGGACGTCGGCTCGCGATCGTCGCTCCTCATCTGACATTTGCTTGGCCGCGCGCGCATCCACTTCCGCTTCGCTCAAACCCCTCGCCTCGGCAAGACGTCGACGAATCTCGACGGGATCAGAAACCACCACCCATACTTCGTCTGTAATCGCATCCCAGCCACTATCAAGCAGGATGGCGGCTTCGAGCACCAACACCGGCACTTCCGGATCGCGGCGCGCGGCCGCGATCCGATCATCAACCATCTGCCGAATCCGCGGGTGAACGATTGCGGTCAACTTTTCCAGTTCCGACGCATCCCCAAAAACTTTCGCACCAAGTTGGGCGCGGTCAATCTGCCCGTTCGCATCGACAACTTCCGTGCCGAACGCCTCGACTACGGCAAGAAAACCTTCGGTCCCGGGCGCGTAGACTTCGTGACCAACCTTGTCAGCATCGACCACCCGCGCGCCGAGAGATTTCAGGATTTCGGCGACAAGGCTTTTGCCTGCACCGATTCCTCCGGTCAACCCAATTACGTGCATGACGCACTCCTGTCCGCGCGCGATGGGAGATTCGACGGATACGATCGACTGATTTTCATGGCGTCAATCGCTCCAACATCCTCGGGAAAGGAATGGTCTCGCGAACATGGTGAATCCCGCAAATCCATGCGACGGCCCTTTCGATGCCAAGGCCGAACCCCGAGTGGGGAACCGACCCATAACGTCGCAGGTCGAGATACCACTCGAAATTTTTGGGCTCGAGCCCGTGCTCCAACACCCGGGCTTCCAGCGCATCGAGATTCTCCTCGCGCTGCCCTCCCCCGATGATCTCGCCGTAGCCCTCGGGCGCCAGAACATCCACGCAAAGCGCGAGGTTCGAGTCCTCCGGATCCGGCTTCATATAGAAAGCCTTGATATCCGCTGGATAGCGGTGCACGAGAA
>DLYX01000329.1 GCA_003447545.1 Deltaproteobacteria bacterium
GACTATATCAACGCACATGGGACATCGACTCCGGTGAACGATGCCAATGAAACGGCGGCAATTCGCGAGCTTTTCGGTGCCGGAGCCGACAAATTGCCAGTGAGTTCAACGAAGTCGATGACGGGCCATCTGTTGGGTGCGGCCGGGGGTGTGGAAGCCGTGCTGACTTCGCTGACAATTCGCGAGGGAATTCTGCCGCCGACGATCAATCAGACGACGCCAGATCCGGATTGTGATCTCGACTATGTGCCGAATGTGGCCCGGCGCGCACAACCAGAGATCGCGCTTTCCAACTCTTTTGGTTTCGGCGGTACAAACGCCACTCTTGCCTTCCGCAAAGTTTCGAGTTCCGAGTGAGTCAGACGGCACTCTTCTCCCGTCGACTGTTATTCGTCGTCGGTAAGGGCGGCGTGGGGCGAACCACAGTCGCGCTCTCGCTCGCGCTTGCGGCCGCGCGCGTGGGCAAAAAAGTTCTTCTCATCGAACTCGAAGGCGCTCGCTCTCTGGAGCGTGCATTCCATGCGCTGCGTGATGCTCCAGACTCCCCTCCCGAGCTCGAACGTATTTCGCTCGAGGTGGTTGATGGCCAAAGCTCCCTGGAAGAATATCTGGCGCTCGTCGTTCCGGTAAGGCGACTGCTCGATACGATCTTCAAGAGCGCTATCTATCAATATTTCGTTGCCGCCGCGCCGGGGCTCAAGGAGTTGATGGCGATCGGCAAAATCTGGTTCGAAGCGGAGCGCAAGGAGCGGGATGGTTCGGGCCCCGACCTCGTGATCGTGGATGCCCCCGCGACCGGACATGGAATTCAGTATCTTTCGATGCCGCAGGCGGCAGCCGAGACTTTCACGGTGGGACTCGTGCATCGTGAGGCCGAGAGAGTCGCCGGCCTTCTGCGGAACGGTTCGCGCACGGGAGCAGTGCTGGTGACCTTGCCCGAGGAGATGCCGGCGAACGAAGCTGTGGAGATGGCGGCCGCGCTGGAGGATATCGGGATGTCGCTTTCCCTGATGGTCGTGAATCAGTACCACGAACCGCCATGCGAACCGCCGGAGCTTGCCGCATTGGAAGCAGGTCTTCTTTCTGGAGACGTGGATCCCGCGATCCGCGAGGACCTGATGCAAACTCTGGACGCGGCTCGTGCCGAGGTGGAATGGGCTGCTTTGAACGAGGCTCAGGTGATCCGTCTCGAGCAACAATTGGGTGCGCGCATGGCTCTCCTGCCCTATCTTTTCTGTGAGGAGTTTTCCTCGGAGCAGGTCGGGCAAGTGGCCGATAATCTCACGGCGGAGTTGGCAGTGGCGCCGGCGCCTTCTCGGGAGGATTCTTGATGAGCACAGCCTCCGGTCTCGATCAGTTGGTGGAAAACCATCGCATCATCGTGTGTGCAGGCTCGGGCGGTGTGGGCAAGACGACGACCGCCGCGAGTATCGCACTTCGGGGTGCTCTACAGGGCAGGCGGGCGATCGTTCTGACCATCGACCCTGCGCGTCGTCTTGCAGATTCGCTTGGTGTCGGCCCGATCGGGAATACCCCAGGTCAGGTGCCCCCCGGAGTTCTGGGTCCCTCGGTCTCGGGGTCTCTGGCGGCCATGATGCTGGACCAGCAGGGAAGTTGGGATGAACTCGTGGCTCGGCACTCGCCCCGCCCGGAAGTGGAAGAGAAGATTCTTGCGAATCCCTTCTACCAACAGCTTTCGAAGAGCTTTGCCGGGTCCCAGGAGTATATGGCTGTGGAACAGTTGGGGGCTCTCGAGGCGAGCGGTGAATACGATTTGATCGTGGTCGATACGCCGCCAACCCAGCATGCACTCGACTTTCTCGATGCGCCCGACAAATTGCTCGCATTTCTCGACAAGCAAGTGGTGAAGTGGTTTCTCCCGGGAGTCACTTCTGGATGGACGGTCTTCCAGTCGATGAATCGAAGTGTCCGGTTTGTGCTTGACAAGATCGAGGATGTGACTGGTGTGGCCGTGCTCTCGCAAGTGAGCGAGTTTTTCGCCGGCATGGGAGAACTCTTTGATGGATTCGAGGCTCGGGTGGAACGGGTCACGGCATTGCTGCGGGCCTCGGAAACAGCATTCGTATTGGTCGCTGGTCCCGGCGAGCAAGTCCTCGGGCAAGCCGAGTACCTTCAGGGCCGCATGGCCGAAAAAGGCATGCCGCTAAAAGGCGTCGTGATGAACCGAGTTCACGAACTCCCGGGGGTTACGGACAGACAGCGGCTGTTTGCCGGCGTCGAGGAGGCTCTCGAATCGATGGCCCGCAAGGATGGATTGCCCAATCCGACGGCGCTGGCCGGGACGATCACCGGGACCGCGCGGGATTATGTGGCCCGGGCCAGGGGGGATGCCTTGCGAATCGAATTGTTTCGCGCAGGCTTGCCGGCCGAATTACCTGTGGCGCAGATTCCTGATTTGTCGAAGGATATCCACGATATTCACGGTCTTCGCTCCCTGCATCCCTATCTCTTCCCGGACCCTGCTGCGGCTTGATCGCGGAGGCATCGCTTTCCGACGGGCCGGCCCCATGCTAGCGCTGGCGCCATGACTACGGGCGGAAGGGCTTTGGTTACGGGGGCGAGTCGAGGCATTGGGCGCGCTGTGGCAATCGAACTTTCGAATCGAGGATTCGAGGTCTTTGCGGGCGTGCGACGGATGGAGGATGGCGCAGCGCTGCAGCGAGATTGTCCGGCCCTGCACCCTGTCTTGCTGGACGTGACCAAACTCGAGGATTTTGAACCGCCAGGGGGTTTACGTGTTCTCGTGAATAATGCGGGGGCCGATGATGAGCATCTTCCGCTCGAGCACGACTCGATCGACGCGTGGCGACGTATTTTCGATACAAACGTCTTTGGTCTGGCGGCATTGA
>DLYX01000016.1 GCA_003447545.1 Deltaproteobacteria bacterium
TCAACAGGCTTCGCGTGCGAACTCCGGGCGCAGGTAGCCAGCGACCGATGGATCAAACCACGCGCGCATTCGGTCTCAGCCTGATTGGCGAGGGTGGAGCGGCGCTGGAAATTGTCGATGGATCGCCCTTTGTTCCGCTGCAACCGGGGCTTTGCACCGCGAGCGAGAGATTGACGGTCCCCCTGCGCGAGAGACCGTCAGGCGCTTATCGCAAAAGCAGCACGAGATTGAAGATCCAGGCATTTGCCACGGATGGTCGACGAGACCAGGATCAGCTAATGGTTCGATGCTCTCCCGCTTACTGAGAAAGAAAGAGAGCCATGATCAGAGTCCTGCCCTTTACGTTCGCGTTACTGCTTCTGTCGATTTCGCCGATTGCTGCGAAAGATACCGTGAGCCCTCCGGGTTCCATTACTTTTGTCGCCGAGAACAAGGTGGCAACCGCCAACGGAGTCTTCCGCGAGTGGAAGATTGTCGAGGCAAAGATCGACGAGAAAAATCCGGCGGCCAGTCGAATTGAGCTGGAGATCGACCTGAGCAGTATCGATACCGGAAATACCAAACGAGATGATCATCTGCGCAACCCGGACTATTTCGAAGTGGAGAAATATCCGACCGCTTCGGTGGTGATCGATAACGTTCGGTACGAGGGGGGAGATACGTTTGATGCCGATGTGATGCTGGATCTCCATGGAAAGAAGAAAACCTTTACCGTTCCTTTCCGCATTGAGAATCGTGCAGAGAGACGAATTTCTGCAGCCTTCATGATCAATCGCATGGACTTCGAGATCGGAACTCCCTACTCGATGATCAACCCGCTTTCGATTGACGAAGAGATTCCAATGAAGGTGACCGCGACGATTCCAGCAGCGGAAGCTCCGAGAGCGCCCTAGGTTTCAGGCCCCGGTCGAAACCATCTTTTCTCGCAGCCGCCCGAGAGCTTCGATGCTTTCCTGAAGCTCCGGCTCTTCGAGGTATTTCTGCGAGTGGATGACACCGGTCGCGCCTCCTTCGGCCAGCGTTCGCAGAGTCGCTTCGGCACGATCAAGATCGTGCAAGGGGAGTGTGGTCACCAATTGGACCTCGGGGTCGGGTTTGCCCGCCTCACGGGCGATTTGCCGGAGGCCTGAGCTTTTCAGAGCGAGTTTTTTCGGGTCGCTGCCGATGGGCATCCATCCGTCAGCAAATTCGACCGTGCGACGAAAAGCTCGGGGGCCGGAACCGCCGACGTAGATTTTGGGGCGTGCGGGTCTTGGTCGGAAAAGAAAGGGTTGCCGATTCGACTCGACAATATCCTGGGCGAAACATTCATGCAGGAACTTCAGCGTGGCATCGGTGATACGGCCTCGCTCGCTCGGCTCTACGCCGACAGCGCGGAATTCCGATTCCATCCATCCCGAGCCGACGCCGAGAAGGAGTCTGCCCGCGGAGAGTTCCTGAATCGTGGCGACCCATTTTGCCGTCGCAAGTGCCGGGCGGTAGGGGAGCACCAGAACGCTCGTGCCGAGGCCGATCTTTTTGGTGCTGCCGGCCAGAAAGGCGAGAGTCGCGAGCGGGTCCAGGTACCTTCCTTCGGACCCGACGGCATCGTCAGGGGGGATCGCGATATGGTCGGCGACCCATACCGCGTCGAGGAGCGCAGCTTCGGCTTTTTGTGCCGCGCTTGTAAGCAGTTCCCGGCTCGAGGCGGGGCCCATATTGCGAAGATAAAAACCGATTTCCATAGTCTTCTCTTAAAGTCTGACTCGCTTGGGTGCCAGCGGTTCGCCTAGCGATAGGGGACGATCTCACCCGCGCGGAGCTTCTTCAGATAATCTTTCATCTCACCTTTGACGATGGGTGCGAGCAGGTAGAGCCCCAAAATATTTGCCAGAGCCATCGCGAAGATCATGCCATCTGAAAAGTCCAGAATCGCCTCAAGTTGGGCCACACAACCCATGGCTACAAAGACGCAGAAAATTGTATTGAAGCTATGCCGCGAGACTTTGCCGGGACCAAAGATATAGATCCACCCCTCAAGTCCGTAGTACGACCAGGCCACCATGGTCGAGAAAGCAAAGAGAAAAACGACCAGCGCCAAAACGTAGGGAAACCAGGGAATGACGCTGGCAAAGGCCGACGAGGTTAATTCGACACCGCTTGCCGTTCCGACGGGGTTCGCCGGATCATATACGGTGCAGGTGATGACCAGAGCGGTGATCGAGCAGACGACGATGGTATCGATAAAGGGCTCGAGCAGAGCGACGAATCCCTCGGTCACAGGGTGCCGCGTGCGCACCGCTGCGTGGGCGACGGCCGCAGATCCAATTCCGGCTTCGTTGGAAAAAGCGGCTCGTTTGAAGCCAAGGGCCATCACACCCAGCATGCCACCGGAAACGCCCTCGGGAGAAAAGGCTCCGGTGACGATCTGTTGCAGGGCGGTGGGGATTCGATCGATATTGGCAATGATGACGAAAAGGCCGGTCGCGATATAAGTCAAAGCCATAAATGGGACAATCGCTTGCGCGACCCGCGCGATACTGCGAATTCCGCCGACGATCACGGAAAAGACAATACTGGCGAGCCCCAAACCGACGAGCCACCCCTTGTCGCCGAGAAAGCCGTCCGCCCCTCCCGTGACGTTCGCCAGTTGGACGTAGGCCTGATTGGACTGGAACATGCATCCGACTCCGAGCGAACCAATGATGATGCAGACGGCATAATACCAGGCCATCGTTTTTCCCAGACGGGGCAGCCCACGCGCGCTCAGGCCGCGATCGAGATAGAACATTGGGCCACCGCTGATGGAGCCATCGGGGTTTTCTTTCCTGTACTTCACGCCGAGAGTGCATTCGGCAAACTTTGAGGACATGCCGAGAAAGCCGGCGATCAGCAGCCAGAACGCCGCACCGGGCCCACCGACCGAAATGCAGATGGCGACATGTGCAATATTGCCGACACCGACGGTGCCGGAGACGGCTGTCGAGAGTGCCTGAAATGGCGTCACCTCGCCGGGGGCCGCCGGGTCTGTGTAGTCGCCACGAACCAGACGCAGGGCATGAGGAAAGCCTCGAATACTGATGAAACCGAGGTAGAAAGTGAAGAAAAGGGCTCCGGCCATCAGCCAGGCCACGATCAGCGGGAATTCGCGACCGCCCACGTCGATCCCGAAAAAAATAATGGAGTTGAGCTTGTCGGCAAATGGGGCAAACGTGTTCTCGATGAAAGTTTCCATTCCGGAGGCCATCTCGCTTGCTTGCTATCGCGTGGCGGGGGTGAGCGCCAGCAGCTCGAACACGCTACAGGTTGGCTGATCATGAAACGTACAATTTACTCCGAGGAACATGAGATTTTTCGCGCGGGCTTCAGGCGCTTTGCTGAAAAGGAAATTGTCCCGCGCATCGACGGGTGGAATGCGGCCGGGATTACGGATCGGGAGACTTGGCAGAAGGTGGGCGAAGCCGGGTATCTGGGGGCGGCCGTGCCGGAAGCCTACGGGGGCGCAGGCGGGGATTTTCTTTTCGATGCAATTTTGATCGAAGAGGCCGGCCGGATTCGTGCGCACCCTCTGATGCTCTCGCTGCACTCGGACATCGTGCTGCCTTATTTTCTCGACTTCGGGACCGAAGAACAAAAGACCCGCTGGGTTCCCGGGTGCGTTCGCGGTGAAACCATCCTCGCTATCGGCATGACCGAGCCTGGGACGGGTTCCGATTTGGCGAATATCCGGACGACCGCGCGTCGGGATGGGGACAGCTATATTCTCAACGGTGCCAAGACGTTCATTTCAAACGGACAGCTGGCCGATTTGGTTGTCGTGGTCTGCAAGACGGATCCCGAGATCGAGCCGCGCCACAAGGGCATCAGCCTGATTGTTGTCGAGGCCGGCACCGCCGGGTTCTCACGAGGCCGCAATCTCGACAAGCTCGGTCTGAAGGGGCAGGACACCAGCGAACTGCATTTCGAGGATTGTCGGGTGCCGGCCACGAATCTTCTCGGGCAGGAGGGGCGCGGTTTCTACCATCTGATGCAGCAACTACAGCAGGAGCGCCTCACGATCGCGATTGGCTCGATCGCTTCATCCCGGCGCTCGCTGGAAGACACGCTGGATTATTGTCGTGAACGGTCTGCGTTTGGTCGATCGATCGCTTCATTTCAGGCCAACCAATTTACTCTCGCGGAACTCGCGACGCAGGTGGAAGTTGGACAGGCCTTTGTCGATCGCTGCCTTGGGGCACATATTGCGGGGGAAGAGATCGTCAATGAGGTCAGCATGGCGAAGTGGTGGACCACCGATCTCCAGAAAAAACTGACTTCCGAGTGCCTCCAGCTGCATGGAGGGTACGGATTCATGGCAGAATATCCGATCTCGCAGGACTACGCAGATGCCGCCGTTCAGTCGATCTACGCGGGGACCAACGAGATCATGAAGGTGTTGATCGCCAGGGGTCTGGGGCTCCCCGACGCCTGAGCATTTGCCATTTTAGGCTATCGGGCCTAACACGGAATGCAGGATGACGAGCACGCTACCTGAAGAGAGGATCGAGATCGCGAGACAGGCTTGGGAAGCGGTTTCGACGGCTGATGTGGAAAGTCTTGCGCGCGTTTCGACAGCGGCTGTCGTTTGGCACGCCTCTGGCCGGGGAATCCGCGCCGGCACGCACCGCGGTCGGCGGGCGGTCATGGACTATCTCGCCAGCCTTGGCGATGATGTAGACTCCTTGAGTCTGGATCTGGTGGATGTTCTGACCGGAGATTTGCGCACCGCCCTTCTCGTTCGCTTGACGGGCGCTCGGCACGGGAAGGAACTCGATACGCAATTCGTCGTCTTGCTGCGGATGGAGGAGCGCAAGATCGCCGAGGTTTGGTCGATGCCGAACGACCAATATCTGGTCGACGAGTTCTGGGCCTGAGGTCGGTTGCAGTCGATGGCCCTGGATCCAGCCCCTCTTCGTGCTTTGCGTGTATTGGATTTGTCGACGGGGGTCGCTGGGCCCTATGCGGCCAGAGTCTTGCGCGAGGCTGGTGCCGAGGTCCTCAAGTTGGAGGAGCCGCTTGGCGATCCGATGCGCGACTGGAGTGCCTCCTACAAGGCACTCCCCCCGGGTGAAGACGCAGGCCTTTTTCAATTTCTCAATGCCGGCAAGCAAGGCGTTCCCTGCGATTTGACGACGGCCGATGGCCTGGAGATTCTCGGGAAATTAGCAGCCGAGGCCGATATCCTGATCGAAAATTTCGGGCCACTGGGTTTTGCCGAACGGAAGCTGGGATCGCTTCAGGACGACCATCCGCATTTGTCGATCGTTTCGATCAGCTGGTGGGGGCATGAAGGTCCCTGGGCCACGCGACCGGCCAACGAATGGACTCTGCAGGCGGCGATCGGCATGACAGCGCGGCGCGGCTATCCCGAACGTGGACCGGTGGCCTGCGGTGGGCGGTTTGGTGAATGGTCGGCCGGGAGTTGCGCAGCTGTCGCGGCTCTGGCTGCTGTTCAGAGCGCGCGCCAGACGGGGCGTGGGGATCATGTGGACCTCTCGGTCTTTGAATCCATGCTGCTCTGCATGACGCAATATCACACGCTCGACGGACAGTTCCGGCCAGAGTTGTTGCCAGCCTATGTGGAATGCCCATCGATTGAACGGACCAGCGATGGATGGGTGGGGCTGGCTTGCGTGACTCCGCCGCAGTGGGAAGCGTTCTGCGAAATGATGGGTCGACCGGATTGGGCCGAGAACCCCAAACTGGTCTCGGCAGATGAACGCATGAAGATTCGCGATACGCTGCATCGCGACATCATCGAATGGATGGCGGCCCGCACAACCGAGGAAGTGATTGAAGCTGCGGCGCTGCGCCGGATTCCGGTAGCTCCTGTCGGCGACGGGACAAATTTCTCGGAGATGGAGCAAATGGTCGCGCGTGGACTTCTCGAAGACGCACCGGGGGGGTTCCTGCAGCCGCGACCGCCGATCCGTCTTCATGGAATAGAGAGAATGCCGCTCGAGGCGGCCCCTGCGCGGCATCCCAAGCCGGGCGCGGGATTTTCCTCGCCGAGGAAGGTGGCCGAGACCGCGATTTCGACCGGTGCCAAACCCTTGTCGGGCATTCGGATTCTGGATCTATCCGCGTTTTGGGCGGGACCGATGTGCACATCCACTCTGGCGGCGCTCGGGGCGGATGTGATCAAGGTCGAGGCCGGTAAGCGCCCTGATGGCATGCGTTTCGTCAACACCATGCCGCTTGAGAATTTCTGGGAAGCCGGTTCGATTTTTCACGGCGCGAATCTGGGCAAGCGAGGAATTACGATCGCTCTCGATTCCGAAGAAGGCGCGGACTTGTTTCTCCGGCTCGTGGCAGACGCAGATATCGTCGTCGAGAACTATTCAGTCCGAGTCATGGAACAGTTCGGCTTTACGCTCGAGCGGCTTCAGTCGATCAACCCACGTTTGACCTTGGTCCGAATGCCGAGTTGGGGATTGGATGGTCCCTGGCGGGATCGTGTCGGTTTCGCGATGACGATCGAACAGAGCTGCGGACTGGCGTGGATTTCGGGTTACGAGGATCGACCTCTGACCGTCAATGTTTGCGATAGCGTCGGAGCCCTGCACACCACCTGCGGTATCCTCATGGCGCTGGAGGATACCCGGCGGACCGGCCGCGGGCGACTCCTGGAAGTGCCCCTCGTCGAGCCCGGCCTGACGATCGGCGCCGATCTGATCATCGAAGCCTCTCGTGGAAACGAGATCCCGCGCGAGGCGAACCGAGGACCTCTCGGCACGCCTCAGGGTTGTTTTCAGACCAGTGACGGCGAGTGGGTCGCTCTATCTGTTGAAACAGACGTGCAATGGAAGGCGTTCGCGCAAGCCGCTGACAAACCTGATTGGGCGTCGCGGAGAGAATGGCAGACGTCTGCTGGCCGTCGGAAGGATCAGGCCTTGATCGAGACGGAACTGGCCTCATGGGCGAGTGCTCATGCCGGGCCGGAAGCAGAGCAGATTCTCATCGATGCGGGCGTTCCGGCGAGTATTGCTGTGAATGCGCACCGGGTTCTGCCGCATCCGCAGCTGGAGGCGAGAGGTTTTCTCGAGGACTTCGAGCACATATTCACCGGGCGGATGCATTACCCGACGCTGCCTTGGCGGCCGAAGTTTGCCGCGGATGGCTGGTACGAGTCACCCCCGCCAACGCTCGGACAGCACAACCGGGAGGTTTTGAGCGCCTCTTTGGGCCTGTCGCCGGACGAGCTGGATTCTCTCGAAGAACAGGGAGTCATTTCTTCCAAGCTGGGTTGAAGCGCTGCTCTCGGATCTCGGGTTCTTCGGGGCTGGTGGCGTGCCCGCGAAGATCCCTTTCCCCCGCGAGTGACGCGCGACGATCGCGGGCAATGCATGATTTGGTGATTCACGGCGGGACCGTTGTTAACTGCCGAATGCGAAGCCTTCTTCAGATGCCTCGTTCGACCCGTCGTTGGCGGGCAAGTTAGCCCGAGACTAGTTCGCCCGCCTTGTAGCTGGAGCGGATCAGCGGTCCTGCTGCCACATCCAGAAATCCCATGGATTTGCCGATTTCGGCCAATTCATCAAAAGCCTGTGGCTCGATGAAGTCTCGAACCGGAGCGTGGTTGGGCGAAGGGCGCAGGTATTGTCCCAGGGTCAGAATCTCGACATCGGCCTGTCGAAGCTGTTCCATCGCCTCGAGGATCTCGGCATGCGTCTCGCCGAGGCCGAGCATCAGAGATGATTTGGTGATGACACCGGGCATCGCGGCGCGAGCGCCGGCGAGTGTTCGCAAGGACCGCTCGAAGCTGCAGCGTGGATCGCGAATCTTGCGCTGCAGGCGGTGGACGACTTCCACGTTGTGGGCGAGAACATCCGGTTGCGCCGCCATCAAGGTGGCGAGGCTGTCGTCGGTATAATCAGGAATCAGTGTTTCGACGATCACCTCGGGGTCGCTTTTGTGAATTGCGGAAATGCAGGCCGCGTAGTGGCTGGCGCCGCCATCCGGAAGGTCGTCCCGGTCGACACTGGTGATGACCACGTAGCCTAGTTTCAATTGAGAGATAGCCTCGGCGACGTGGTCTGGTTCGGTCGGGTCCGGCGGTGCGGCTCGATCCACGGTCCGTACCGCGCAGAAGCGGCAGCGACGGGTGCATTCGTCGCCGAGGACCATGATCGTCATGGTGGCTTGCGGGCCCGACCAGCATTCACCGACGTTGGGGCAGCGAGCCTCGGCGCAAACGGTGTGTAGTTTGAGCTTTCTGGTCAGGCTCTGAAGGCGTTTATAGCCCTCTCCGCCAGGGAGCGGCACCTTCAGCCAGGAGGGTTTTTTCTCCTGAATTCGGGGAATTTTTGGGCTGATCGTGGTGGCCACAGCTTGAGTTTACCCCCAGCAAGGCGACAGGTCGAATCGACCTGCTCTGGTGAGAAAACCGTCGAATTTCTTTTAAGAAAGGGTCTTACCGCTGATCGACGCGTAGGCTAG
>DLYX01000581.1 GCA_003447545.1 Deltaproteobacteria bacterium
AATTTTACGAGAGAGGCTCCGCAACAGCCTCGAGAACGATCTCGGAGACCGTGTCCGCCTCGATATCGTCGGCGCAAAAGGGCATATCGACCCATTCTTTTGCCGAGTAGACACGCGTCATATCCGCAAAATGCGGGGACGCGGGATTGGTCGACTGCGAGTAGGTCAGAACGCTCGAGGCATCGGGACAGCGACTGTCATCCCAGGTCACTACCTGAATATAGCTGTTGCCGTGACGGATATAGCCGCGCCCCTGGTCGCCGACGTAGCGAGACGAAATCACGCTGAACATCGAAGCACCTGATCCGCCGGAGATCGGGATACGATCCCCATCGACCTCCTTGTACTGCACCTCGCCCCAAGAACGATTCATGGGCAGTCCACGCACAATCAATTCATCGACTGCTTCGCCCAAAGCACGCTTCACGCCTTCCACAACATCGAGATTGCTTCGGTTGAGTTCGCGAGGCGTATGAACCGGATCTGTCACATCAAAGGGCACCGCCCACACATCCGCAACATCGGTCAACCTCCCCCAGAACTCTTCCCAGATATGAGGTCCCATGCTGTCGCTATTATAGCGGGTATCCCATAGCGACAGAACCTCGCAGGCCTCGGCCGCCTGAGCCTGCGCATTGCTGTACGCTGACCAGTCGTCGACTCCGGAGCAGATCTCGATGACGTCATCGAGCACGAGATCGGCCCCGATATTCCGATTAAGGTAGAGCATCTGTTCGAGCAACTCGCGGTCAAAGCCTGGCAGGCCCAATCCATCGGTCCCCGCAATCCGCTCTTCAGCCTGCATGAACGTCAACCGGGTGCGGAAGGACTGCGCCACGTCTTCCCGCCCGATGACCGGAGAGTAGTCCGTCAAAAGCTGCGCGGGGTTGGAGAGCCAATAGCTGTCATTCGCATTGGCAACATAGGTCGTGTTCTGAAGAGCCGGTAATTGATCGGCAGCAAAGAGCCCTTCCCGAACTCCCGGGGAAACGCCCCATTCACAAGCAGAGCGTGATCCGTCGAGAGAGGGGAACCCTTGCGATGTCAGCAACTCCGTCAGCGGCGTCTTTCCGCATTCATCGAGCTTGGCTACGGAGATATTCGGAATCGCGCCGACATCGCCGTAAAGGGCCTGACCATCTCGATCGGCCGCGATCGTATTCACCCAGGGCACACCCAGCATCTCAAGCGCTCCCAGCAGTTCCGCGATGCTATGAGACTGGCCGATCGCCAGCCACTGCGGAAGGGCCGCGGTGTTTTCCAGATTGGCATCCCGAAGAGCCAGGAGCGTACCAAACGCCGTTGGCCAACCCGCCACGACCGGGCTCAGCACACCCAAATCCACAATCGGGCCGACGTGGCTCATATAGATCGTTTTGGTGCGTTCCTCCACGCTACCGTCCTCGAGACGGACCTCCACGGTGACGGGGTGCGAGGTGATCTCGCGAACCTCATCGTCATACTGGTAGCGCATGGGATCGGTGGGGAGGATCCTCAGTTCCACGAAGGCGAATCGACGCGCCGTCGAGACGGTATGCGTCCATGCGAGATCCTCATTGAAACCGATGTTCACCAAAGGGACGCCAAACAACGATGCACCCGCAACATTGTAGACGCCGGGAATTTCCAGATGAACATTATAAAACCGCTGTGGACCGTTCCACGGGAAATGAGGATTTCCGAACAGAAGTCCCTTGCCCGACCGGGAAGCGTCTCTTCCGATGGCATACGCATTGCTGCCGAATTCGCTCGGCGGTATAAACCCGAGATCCTCAGCCTGAAAGGCAAAGCTCTGGGCCTCGACACGAGGGGCGGCCGCCAGCGATTCGGGCGGTGCAGCCGAGGTGACCGCACGAATCAAAGGATCCATCGACCCCCGCAAAATCAGCTTGCGGTAGACCTTGGCCAGATCCATCGGCGTCACCTCGCGCACGTAGGCAGCCTCTCGACAGCCGGTCTCACCTTCAGGCAATCCCTCGGCGCCGGTCTCGCGCAAATAGCGATTCATACCTGCCGCATAACCGACCACCAGATCGTCGAGATCCCGTGGTGCCGCCGCCATGAATTCGTTTTCGATATATTCGTCGTTGTTGAAAAAGCTGTAGACTACATCGGCGTCGAAGTTGCCCTCGTCTCCCAGAAAAAGTGCGGAGCGACCGTTGGCACGGACGACTTCCTTCATCAATTCGCAATAATTATCCTGCGAGAACGCGTAGCCATAGCCGTAGCCGAGCCCTTTGAAGTTGTCTGCCTTGATATGAGGGATGCCGAAGCTCGTGCGCACAATTTCCGCGCGCATCGGGGGTTCGTCCGAATTACTGCCGGAACAGCCCGCAAGGACCGTTACCACCGCCCCCAACCACAACAATCCGCTTAGATTTCTCATCGACAACCTTTCTTCCGTCAGAACCTTGCCCGACAGTTATCCTGCACCTGACTTCCCTTCCTATGTCCGGACTGACCGGAATACAATCCCGTATATAGCGCGAGAGACCCCCGTAGATCCGAAAAGCATCGATAATCCAAGCACTTTTGTCGCTCGCGCGGCCGGCAGCGCCGAGGTATGGTCCTGAGGCTTGGTAAATTCCCGTGATGAAAGAATATAACCCAAACGTTCGACGGATCGATCTACGGTCTTGCCTCGTGGCCGCGGCGCTCTCACTGTCGCTGCTGATCGCCCCAGATGCTCTCGCCATTGATGTAGATATCAAATGCCGACGGGACCTCGGCAAAGGCTACCGCAAGCTGGCCGTCACCGCTTTCAAGTACCAGGCCAAATGTCACGAAGACACCATAAGAGGGCGCGACACCCCGGCTGATTGTCGGGATCTCGAGAGCACTGATGTCGCAGCGCTGAAGTCCGTTCGCAAGGCAGAGGAGAAGCTCGCCAAACTTGCTGCAAAAAGTTGTGCGCAAAGCGAAAGCCCCTTCGCCTCCGGCTTGGGATACTGCCCGGCACCCTGCGGCGACCGACCGAATGAGAGCTTTGCCGGTGTAGTGAGTTGCATGAGTTGTCTCGCCAAGGCCCGCGCTACAAGCGCGGCCGACGCCGCCTACCCGTCACCTCAGTTCAACCCGGAAAAAGATGATCTGCGCTGTGCCGCGAGCGTCGGGAAGGCAACTCGCATTCTTCTTGACCGACGCCAGAAGGTCCAGCAACGCTGCCGCTTCCTCGCGGATCGGACAAGCATCGAAGAGTCCTGCAAGGAGTTCAACAGCTTTGCCGATCCTCGCGACGAAGTCGCCAGGGCCGAGCTCAAACTGCAGGATGCGGCACTCGCATGTGCGGCGGAAAGCCCTGCTCGGTTGGGGCTTTGCGCAGCCGATCCCGCCGCTCTCGGCGAATGTCTCACGACAACCATGGACGAAATCGGCGAGGATACCTTCAATGATTTGTACCCCGAACCTTTCCTGAGCCTGCAATCCCCCACTCAGGGAGCGTTCTTCCAGGGCACCTCGCTCGAGGCTCACGGTCAATTCGGGGGGGCAGCGCCCGAAAGATATTCCGTCTACGTCAACAACGAAGTTGCCGCGACCACCAGCACGGGGGGCTTCTCCCACAGCGTGCAGGCCGGCTCGGGAGTTCTGCAGCCTCTGGTGATTGAGCTGCGCCATACCAGCTCGCAGAACGTCCTGCTTCGTCAACGCCGAACTCTTCACCAAACCTCGGGGATCCCGCTGGGCTCTACCGAGGCTGCCGGCCTCTCCTTCCGCCTGTCTGATCGAGGGCTCGATCGTCTGGAACCGTCGCTCGCCTCCATGGTCGAGATCGACCTACCCTCACTTCTCCCACCCGGCACTCTGGTCATCGACGACTTCGAATACCTTTGCGTGATCGGATGTCTCACCACGGACGTCACCATCAACCCCTCCAACGGCAGCAATGCACCACCGCCCGCAGTGGCCGGGTTCCGACTGGGTGCCGACGCACGTGGCGCCGGTGTGGGCTACGTGGAGGCCGAAATCGTCCTGCAAGCTGTGTCGTTGAGCGCCCGCGTTGTCGAACTTGGCTGTGACATCAACGTCACCTCGGACGCCGCCGTTCTTCGCGGCAACTTCGACCTCTGGTGGGCCCCCGCCGATCGCACCAGAATCGACGTCACACAGCTCGGAGGCATCGACGTCAGCTTCGCCGGCTTCAGCGCCGACACCGATTGCGGCGACGGCTTTGGCAGCGGACTGCTCGAGAGCCTTGTCGGAAATTTCCTCGGCGATGTGGAGTCGCTTGTGCGCGACGGATTCACCGGATTCCTCGACAATCAATCTCCAGGCGATGACGATACGCCCATTGCTTCGGCAATCGAAATTGCTCTCGCCGGCTTCGCCATTCAGGGCGTACTGGGCGACAGCCTCGGCGTCGGCATCAGCGCGCCAATCGCCGATA
>DLYX01000375.1 GCA_003447545.1 Deltaproteobacteria bacterium
TCGAGCCAAGAAGCGCAATCACTTCATTGGTGCGTGTTGCATGCAGGGTCGTGAGGGCGAGCCGGGGCATGGGGCAAGACTGGCCGCCCCCGCGGCAGGATGCAAGTGGGGACAATCGTTCGGGGAGCGGTTCAGATGGAGATCGCGGGCAACTGCAGGCCACATTGTCCGCAAAAAGCATCCGTCTCGTTGCGACGGGCCCCGCAAGCGGGACAGAAACCGAAGTCGGCATCCTCCCCGGTTTCCGAAGGCCCCTCGAGAACGTCCAACTTCCGAATCGCTTCCATGGCTTCGGTTTCGAGTTCGTTGCGGATGGTCTCGTAGTCCATTTCGGAAAGCTTCCCGGTCGCATGATCCATCTCGGCATCGCGCAAGCTGCTCAGGGCATTATCCCTTTGCTTTGCGAGACTGAGAAACGCTTCTTCGTCCGGGGTCTCTCCGGGGATCGCACCGGTGTCCGCGGCGGAACCAAAAAGAAGCGGCCAGCTGATGAAGGTGGCGGCAACGAGGACGATTGCTCCTCCGATAATTGTGATCAGCATAGGAGTCCTCGATTAACTTCGATCGTCGAATTTTTTGAGTTCGTCTTCCAGACGTGCCCGAAGTTCAGGGTCGGTTTTCACCGACGTGCCACCTGCGCCCGCGGGGCCTCGATCGTTGCGGCGCCACCGCCAAAGAATATAGGCAACGCCCAAGGTACCGAAGCCAAGCATGATGAAAGGCACCGTCCAGGCCGCGAGATTGAAGCCACGCGAGGTGGGCGACGAGAGGATGATCTCGCCATATTTGGTTTCGAAATGGGACAGAATTTGGGGCAGGTCCCGACCCTCCGCGATTTGGCTCGCGATCTCGAGTTTGAGAGGTTCTCCCGAACTGCAGCTCAGGTGGTTGCACGAATGGACGGTGAGTCCGCAACCACATTGGCATGTCAGGGAACTCTCGACCTGACCCTGCGTCGGTAGCCGGTTGTCCGAGGCGATGGGATTCAGAGCTTCGCAGCCGCCCAAAAGAAAGATCAGGGCGAGACTCGCACAAAATCTCAGGGCCAGACGGACGGTCGATCTCATGCGGTTCGCCCGCCAGTCGGTGCTCCATCAGCCTTGGCGCGTTCTGCGGCGAGGGCGGTTCGTTCAGCGTAAGAAGGCCACATGCAAATGCCGGTACCGAGCGTCAGAACCCAGCCCCCAATCCACATCCAGGCGATCAAGGGATTCACGAAAACCTGGAATATTCCGAGTCCACTCTTTGGATCGTAGCTTGCGAGGACCACATAAAGATCCTCGGCGAGCGTGGATCGTATGGATACTTCGGTGGTTGGCTGCTCCGGTTTTTTGTAGAATCTCTTTTCCGGGTAGACCATGCCCAGCGCTTCGCCGGAGTCGCTATAGACAGCAACCCGCGCGCGCAAGACTTCGACATGTTCGTCCGAGTGGTCTTCCACGCCCTCGTAGCGCAGGACATAGCCGGCAATCGGAAGCTCTTGCCCGACTTCCAGCGGCTCCTGTTTTTCCACCCGGAAAATTGATGAAGCGACGATGCCGACAAAGATCATCACGATACCGACGTGTACGATATAGCCGCCATAGCGCCGCCGATTTTTTCCGATCAGGCGAGACAGCGCGGTCCAGGGGCGTTCGCCCATGATCCGCTGTCGGACCCGCATCCCCCTCCAGAATTCCACCCAGACGGCCGCCAACGCGAATGCAGCGATCGAGAAGGCCACCGTCGAGTAGAAGTTGCCCCCATCCAGAAAGATCGAGAGCGCACCGATCAGAAGACCGAAGCCGCCTGACCAGGCGAAGCTTCTTTTCAGGCTGGACCATGTGGCGCGACGCCACGCGATAACGGGTCCGATCCCCATCAGGAAGACCAGCGCGAGTGCCAGAGGTGCATTGACTCGATTGAAGAACGGAGGCCCGACGGTGATTTTCACACCGCGCACCCACTCGGTGATGACCGGGAACATCGTTCCCCAAAATACGGTGAAGGCGATGCTGACGAAAATGAGGTTATTGAGCAGAAAGGCAGCTTCCCGCGAGAAGACGCTTTCCAGCTCGTTGCGGCTCTTGAGCAAGGGCAGGCGCCAAATCAGAAGACCTACGGAGATCACGACCATCGCGAGGAGGAAATAGAGGAAGAAGGGGCCCAGGCCGGATTGCGTGAAGGAGTGCACGGAGGAGATGACGCCCGATCGGGTCAGGAAAGTGCCGAAGATCGTGAGAGAGAAGGTCAGAATGACCAGCGACATATTCCAGACCTTCAACATGCCCTTTTTTTCCTGAATCACGACCGAGTGCAGGAATGCGGTTGAGGTCAGCCACGGCATGAACGCAGCGTTCTCGACCGGATCCCACGCCCAATAGCCTCCCCAGCCGAGCACGACATACGCCCAGGCAGCGCCGAAAAGATTACCCAGGGAGAGAAAGAACCACGAGAATAGCGACCAGCGTCGAGTGGTGCGGATCCAGGTTTCGCCAAGTTGGCCTGTGACCAGCGCGCCGATGGCGAAGGCGAAGGGGATCGTTGTGGAGACAAAGCCAAGGTAGAGCGAGGGAGGATGAATCGTCATCCAGTAATTTTGGAGGAGTGGGTTGAGGTCCGATCCCTCTTGCGGCACGAAGGCCAGCCTCTCGAATGGATCGGTCACAAACACCAATAATGAGAGAAAGAAGGCTCCGGTCGTCAGGACCGTGGCCGTCACCCACGGCATCAATGCCTGATTTTGGTGCCGGTTCTGCAAGAGAACAATTCCATTGAACAGGCAGAGAATGAAGGTCCAGAAGAGCAGAGAACCTTTCATGCCCCCCCAGAGCGCCGAGAAGGTGTACCAGAGAGGCAGAGTCGAGGAACTGTAGCTGGCGACATACTCGACGTTGAAGTCGCGGGCGAAGAGTAGTTGCAGGAGGCAACCCGTGGCGATCGAGGTGAGGGCGGTAAAGGCCCATGCGGCGTTGCGCCCGCTACGTGTCCAATTCTCGTTGTGCTTCAGGCCCCCTGCAATACTGGCGATGACACCCCAGATGGCCACAATGAAGCCCAGCACGACCGCCAAGCGTCCGATTTCTGTCATGCCTCTATCCTAGAGCGTTGTGCTCGAGGGCGCCACTGCGCCGGCCGGAACTTCGTCAGGTTGGAGTTCGGCTTCGTATTTGGACGGGCAAGTGGTCAGCAATGTGTCAGCTTCCAGAACTCCGCCTGCCACGGTCCCTTCGACGATCACATCGCGCCCCTCGGCAAACATATCGGGTAAAATGCCGTTGTATCGTACTTCAAGAATGCGAACGGTACCCGGTGCCAAGTCCACTACGGGACGGTCCTC
>DLYX01000045.1:0-1311 GCA_003447545.1 Deltaproteobacteria bacterium
GGGGCGTGCAACGGGGGGGGGGGCTGGTGTTGAGGGAGTGGAGGAAGACCGTTTTACCGGCCCCCGTCGCGCCCGCCACAAGAAGGTGCGGCATCTTGGACAGATCGGCACAGACCGGCAAGCCGGTCGTGTCGTGACCCAGAGCCAATTCGAGATGGCCTTTGGACTGGGTGAACCCGTCGCCCATGATGATCTCGCGCATCGCGACCATGTCGCGCTTTTCGTTCGAGACCTCGATTCCGACCACAGACTTGCCGGGAATCGGCGCCACGATTCGGAGGCTTCGCGCACTCAAGGCCATCGTCAGGTCGTCCACCAATCGGGTGATCCGGGCGACCTTGACGCCGGGTGCTGGTTCGAACTCGTAAGTTGTAATCACCGGGCCCGGGTAAATCTGAATGACTTCACCTTCGACACCGAAGGAACCCAGCTTGGCCTCGAGGCGCTTCGCCTGCCCCTGCAGAGCCTCCTCGTTGACCGTATCATCCTTGGCCGGAGGGGAATCCAGAAGGCTCGATTGCGGCAAGCTGTAGTTGCCATCGTCGAAGCGCATTTCCACCTGTCGGCGAACCTTTTTCCGCCCGGCATCGCCAGGAGCCGTCGAAATCACCGGTGCTCTGCGCGCAGCTCCCGCAGACGCTGCCCGCGGTGCAGGCTCAGGTGGAATCTGCGCCGGACGACGGACCGAGGCCCGGCCCCCGGAGGGTTGGATCTCCTCGGCGCCGCCCAGTTCGATCGGCACAGCGGCGCGCCTGCGACGCATACCGTCGCGAACGCGCGAAGCGCCTCCGCGAGCTGCCTTGCCGGTCTTCTGCGCCAATCCGCGCAACGTCTGACCCGTTGCGATCGAGACGCTGATCGCAAAAACGGTTCCAGTGATCATCCACGCCCCCGCCGGTCCGAAATTATCGGCCAGCAGAACCCGCAGGAAACCGCCGACAATGCCGCCAGCTTCCATCTCCTGCCATTGCCCGAGCAGCAGCTGCAACAAGGTCGCCCCCGAGAGCAGGCCCAGCCCGACCGCCAACCCGAAGAGTGGCCCCATATTGGCGCGAGAACCGCGAAAGACCAGCGAGCCCCAGGCGGCCAACCCGACCGGCACCAGATATGCGGCGATCCCGATCGCAGAAACGAGAACGTCGGCGATGGCGTAGCCCAGGGGCCCAGCCAGGTTGTCTCGGTTTTCGGGAGAGTATGAGGCGACCGCGACCAGAACCAATGCGGCGAGCAGGCCGACCCCGACGCCCAGGACTTCGCGGCCCAGCGTCTGCATCTTGCCCGGCGCCGGAACCTCCTCGAGGCGGGGGGCCC
>DLYX01000045.1:1628-3370 GCA_003447545.1 Deltaproteobacteria bacterium
GCGGGCGACCTTTGCGCTGCCGCGAGGTCGACTCTTCGCTTTGTCGCGCGCTCTGGACTTCGCTCTGGTACGCGCCGCCGGTTTCGACTTGGCCCGCACCTTCGCAACCGTTCTGGTCTTTTTGGGAGGTTTTGTAGCCATTTCACATCTCGAAAACATGGGGGACGATCAAGGGACGTCGTCGCCTCGCCCTCGAAAAGAATTTCTTCAAAATCCGACGGACCTCGGACTCGACCTCCAGCAGATCCGCGCGCGATTCCGGAGCGATGGCTCGCAAGCCGCTCACCAGATTCGCCTTCGCCTCATCGAGGAGCACATAATCGTCTTCGCCACGCAGAACCCCACGCGTCACAAGGTCCGGACCACTGGTGATCTCGCCGGTCTGGGCGTGGATGGCGATGACCGCCACGACAAATCCGTCATTGGACAGGTGACTACGGTCCC
This sequence comes from Deltaproteobacteria bacterium, assembly GCA_003447545.1. Classification (GTDB taxonomy): domain Bacteria; phylum Desulfobacterota; class Binatia; order UBA12015; family UBA12015; genus UBA12015. The sequence goes on from DLYX01000045.1 coordinate 2,073, forward strand.
GCAGGACCTCCAGCCCGACCTCACCCTCGCGCGAGGCATCAAGCAGCACCCGGCCGGCGACAACGCGTTCGCCCGTGCGCGCCCCTGTGGCATCGAGTTCGAGAACATCGCCGTCTTCGAGCAAAATGCATTTATCCCGCGCCACACCGGTCTCTGCGGCGAGCGATCGGTGCGAGGCCAGATGCCGGTACTCTCCGTGCACCCGAACGAAGTATTCCGGCTTCACGAGCCGCAACAGGGTCTGCAATTCGTCACGGTGGGCGTGCCCCGATACATGAACCCCCTCACGATCACCGCGATGCAGAGTCGCGCCACTTTTGGCAATCCGATTCAGCAGCCCGTGCACACCTCTCTCGTTTCCGGGAATCACCCGGGAGGAAAGAATGACGCCATCTCCCGGCGCAAGCGTGACATTCTTGAACCGCCCCTCGCTGATTCGAGTCAGAGCCGAGTTCGGCTCGCCTTGCGAGCCCGAAACCAGAACCGTCACCTTCCCCGCTGGCAACTGCATTGCTTCGGTTGCCCGAATCAATCCGGGGCCGGGCATTTTCAGGTAGCCGAGGTCCTGCGCCAGGCGAGTGGAATCCTCGAAGCCTCGCCCCGCAACGGCGACTCGACGGTCGCAGGCCGCACTGGCATTCACGATCTGCTGCACGCGGTGCAGATGAGAGGCAAAGGTCGTCACGAACACACGACCCGGGATTTTACGCATCACCGATTCCAGCGCCGGCCCGCCGTCGGACTCCGACCCGCAATGACCGTGCTGGTCCACATTGGTCGAATCCGAAAGCAGCAGGCGGACACCCTTCTCTCCCCATTCACTGAGCCTTTTCAGATCGGCTCCGGGGCCATGCACGGGGGTCTCGTCGATTTTGAAATCGCCCGAGTGAAGGATCGTGCCGTGCGGCGTCTTGAGCGCAAAGGCGCAGGCATCGGCAATCGAATGGGTGACATGAATCGGTTCGATTTCGAAGGGACCGATCTGGATATGGGCTCCGGGAGTAAACGTTTCCAGCGTCGCCGTGACGCCTTGGCGGCGCAACTTCTCGCCGACCAGAGCCATCGCCAAACGAGGGCCAAACACCGGCACATCGAGTTCCTGCAGCAGTCTCGGCAAGGCACCGATATGGTCTTCGTGCCCGTGCGTCAGGATGACCCCACGGAGCAATCCGGGGCGCTCCGTCAGGTAGGTGATGTCCGGGAGGAGAAGATCGATGCCCAAACCGGGCCTCTCCGGAAACAGGACCCCGCAGTCGATGGCAACCGCCGCTCCGTCACACTCGACGAGCAGCATATTC
>DLYX01000232.1 GCA_003447545.1 Deltaproteobacteria bacterium
GCCCTGCAGACATTGGCGGCCGGCCATGGCGCCCGCATCTACCAATGTGATGCTGCCGAACCGGCCTCGGTAGCGCAGTTGTTCACCGAGGTGGCAGCCGACCTCGGGACGCCCTGGTTGGTGGTGCATAATATCGACGGGCGCACCGGGGACATCTTCCGCAAGAAAATCACCGAGGTCGACCCCGAGCGCTTCTTCGAGGTCCTGCGCAACTCGACCTACAGCGCCTTTCTGGTCGCACAGAAGGCAGCCGAGGCAATCCTCACGCTCGAGCCGGATGCGCAGGGCGCGCGCGGCACGATCATCTTCACCAACGCCAGTGCGGCCTTCAAAGGCTATCCCCTAAGCGGCGCCTTTGCGGCATCCTGCCATGCCAAATCCGGTCTGGCGCAGAGCATGGCGCGCGAGCTCATGCCTCAGGGCGTTCATGTGGCGCACGTGCCGATCGATGCCGCCATCGGCGTACGTCAGGAAGACGGCAGCCGCGGCCATTGGTTGGCCGGACCCGATACCAACGACAATATGGCCGATCCGGATGCGATTGCGACGGTCTACCTGCAGCTGCACCGCCAGCATCGATCCACCTGGGCGCATGAAGTCGTGCTGCGGCCATGGGTCGAGAACTGGTAGCCCCCGGGAGGCTCAGAAAAACGCCAACGCGGTCAAATAAATTACGCCGTTTACGGCAAGAGCGATGACCGAGTAGCCCATGATGTCACGCAGGTGCAGGCCGGCGATGGCCAGCACGGGGACGGCATAAAGCGGTTGGATGGCATTGGTCCAGACCTCGCCGATCGCCACCGCCATGGCGACCCGCGGGATGTCCGCGCCGAGCTGCAGGGCGGCCTCGGTCATGATCGGTCCCTGCACGGCCCATTGGCCACCGGCCGACGGGATGAAGATATTGAGCAGGGCAGCAGAGAAGAACGTCCACAAGGAAAGTGTTTCCGCATTGGAGATCGCCACAAAGCCGCCGACAAAAATCTCGGCCAGACCCGAGGTCGCCATGATGCCCATCAGTCCCGCATAGAGCGGGTATTGAATCAGAAACGGGCCGGCGACCTTGGCGGCGTTACACAGCAGTTCGACATAATGGCGCGTGGATTCGGCAAAGAGAAGGCCCAGCACGACAAAGACCATGTTCAGCGAGTTCAGGTTCAGCGAACCGCCGAGATAGAAATAGCGCAGCACATAAAACCCGCCGAAGAGTCCCAGCACCAGCGTGGCACCGCGCGTGTTTTCCAGCCATTGCGAGGGCGTCCGCGGTTCGCTGTCTGCGGCAGTTGTCTGCCCGGCCATCTCTTCGTCGCTCAGCCCGGCCGATACCGGCATCTCCTGGATCTCGTCATCGGCGGGCACACAGAGGCTGAGCGCCAAAGGCAGAAAGATCATGATCGCGACAACGATCAACATGCTCCACGGTGAGAAGATCGTGCTGTCCAGCCCGACCAGGCCGATTTTCTGCATCAGGAAGTGGTCAGGCGTGTTGAGGATCAGCGGAATCGATGCCGAAAGCCCCTGCATGCCGATCACCGAGCCCGAGTACCCGCAGGCCACCAGCAGCGGAAAGTGAATGCGGATGCCGCGCTCGCGACAATTGGTCGCCACGATGCGCGCGAGCACCGCCGGTACAATCAGACCGATGCCCCAGGAAACCAGCGCACAGAGGCCCGCGAGGATCGTCAGGCCGATATACGCCATGCGGGCTGACCGCACAGTGCCCGCGATCGCCACCAATCCCCGGTGGACGGGCCGGGTATGGGCGACCACATGGCCGAGCGCCAGCACCAGCACCATCTGCGCGGTAAAGCGCAGCAGGCTCCAATAGCCTTCGCCCCAGGCATCGACGGTCTCGGCGACACTGAAAGGTGTGAAGGCGACAGCTGCGGCCGAGCACAACATGGTCAGCGCGATGGCGATCACCAACGGATCGGGCATCCAGCGTTCGGCGAGTCGGACGAAAAATCCGCTGATCGATTGCAGCATTCGGGTAGGCTCCTTTGCCCTGCGGGTTGGTCAGCGCAGGGGCGACCGTCATAGCCCAGTTGGGGGAGTCGTCAAACGCCGAGCCGAGGCCGCTGCCGCGCAGGCGAAAATCTGAGGCGTCGGGCCTCATTGCGCTTTCAGGTCCAAAGGCTAGCGTTTGCCGAGATTCTTTGTGACCCGATGAGGAGAAGGCGATGCCCGATTTCAAATTATTGATCAATGGAAAAATGGTGGAGGGGGCCGACACCCTCGATGTGATCAACCCGGCAACCGAAGAGCTTGCCGGCACCTGCTCGCGGGCCTCGGAGGCGCAACTCAACGATGCCGTGGCGGCAGCGCATGCGGCTTTTCCGAAATGGGCAGCGACTCCCATCGAGCAGCGCCGTGAAGCGCTCGAGAAGGTTGCCGATATCGCGATGGGCAACGCGACTGAACTCGGCGCCATCCTGACCAGCGAGCAGGGCAAACCTCTCAACGATGCTGTCACCGAAGCCTTCGGCTTCGGGGCCTTTACCAAACATTTTGCGGGTATGGATCTGCCGGTTGACGTTCTGGAAGATAGCGATACCCGTCGGGTGGAGGTGCACCGCATGCCGCTGGGCGTGGTGGGTGCGATCATCCCGTGGAATTTCCCGCTCGTGCTGATCGGTTTCAAACTGGCTCCGGCCTTGCTCGCGGGCAATACGCTGGTGGTGAAGCCCGCGCCGACCACACCTCTGGCGACCCTGCGTCTGGCCGAATTGATTGCCGACGCTCTCCCGCCGGGAGTCTTCAATGTGATTGCCGATGCCAATGATCTCGGTGGTTGTCTGACCGCCCATCCGGATATTCGCAAGATCTCGTTTACCGGCAGCACGGCGACCGGATCGAAGGTCATGGCGGGGGCTGCCGCAACCATCAAGCGCATCACCTTGGAGATGGGTGGCAACGATGCCGGGCTGGTCCTGCCGGACGTGGATCCGAAAGAGACGGCCCCCAAGGTTTTTGAGGCCGCTTTCGCGAATAACGGCCAAGTCTGCATTGCGCTGAAGCGACTCTACGTGCACGAGGATATCTACGAGCCGATGTGCGAGGAGTTGGCCAATATCGCGCGTTCCAAAAAAGTTGGCGATGGCGCCGCCGAGGGCACCCAACTTGGTCCGCTGCAGAACCGATTGCAGTATGAAAAGGTGCAGGCGATCATCGCGGACGCCGCCGAGAAGGGTACCGTCATTGCCGGTGGCAAGGCGGTGGATGGTCCGGGTTATTTCATCGAACCTACAATTGTTCGGGATATCTCCGCAGGTGCGCGTCTGGTCGATGAAGAGCAATTCGGCCCGGCT
>DLYX01000505.1 GCA_003447545.1 Deltaproteobacteria bacterium
ATTGCGGTCGAAGGCGAGGAGCAAGTGTCTGACCGGCGAATATACTCGGCGGCCTGTGAGCGAAACCGAGAGGCTTTGTTGGATGTGCTCCGTCGAGTTTTTCCGCATGAGGGGCGCGTGATCGAGATCGCGGCCGGCACAGGCATGCACGCGTTACATTTTTCACGCAATCTTCCGGATCTGCAGTGGGTGCCCACCGATCCGGACAGCGAAGCACGAGAGAGTATTGAGGCCTGGCGTCAGGACGCGGGCTTGGCCAACTTGGAACCGGCTCAGGAGCTGGACACTCGCGAAGAGCCATGGGGCGTCGGCGAGGCGGATGCCATCTTATGTTCGAACATGATTCATATAGCCCCCTGGGAGAGCTGCATCGGCCTATTTCGCGGTGCGGATCGGATCCTGCGCGACGGCGGCGTGGTGGTCACATACGGCCCCTATCGTTTCCCGGGTCGTGAACCAGTGCCCAGCAACGAGAACTTCGATGTTTCGCTTCGCTTTCGCAATCCGGAGTGGGGGGTCCGCTCGATCGACGATGTGACCAAAGTCGCGCGCGATTGGGGATTTTCTCGTCTGGAGACGGTCCCGATGCCGGCCAATAATCATAGCGTCGTCTGGCGGAGATCCTGAGGAACACCCGTTCGGGAGGGAAACTCCCGGGTGCCAGTTGCTGAGGGTCGGGCTCCGACGGGACATCGGTCATCGGCTCATTTAAGGAAGAGTTCATGAACTTTCTTGAAATGATGCGGCTCGAGGCGCACGGTCCGGATACCTTCGTGGCCCACGGTCCCGATTATCCCTGGGGTGGACTCTACGGCGGCCAGATCGTCGCACAGGCTCTCCGTGCCGCGGGGGAAACAGTAGACCCCGGGTTCGAGGTGCATTCGCTGCACGCTTATTTTATCCGTCTGGGGGACTCGAAGCAGCCGATTCGTTTTGAGGTTGATCGGATTCGCAACGGGCGGAGCTTTGCGACACGAAGCGTTGTGGCGCGACAGGCGAACGGTGCCATCCTCAACCTCTCGGCTTCCTTTCAGCTCAGCCATGAGACACCGAAAGATTACGAGCAGCTGTCGATCCCGGACGTCGCTGGCCCCGATTCTGTCGCCAATACTTCATGGACACAACTTTTTGAACGTCGGGATGTTGAGAGGGCTGATTCGCTGCGTATCTGGATGCGAATCTGTGATGATCTCTCCGACGCCGACCCCCTTGTCCAGGCCTGCGCTCTGGCCTACCTCTCTGACGATCTTCCCTGTGAGAGTGTGATGGTGCGGCACCCCAGTTTCAAGGGCTTTGAGTCGGAAGAGGATATGCTCTGGAACGCGAGCCTCGATCATGCGATCTGGTTTCATCGTCCCGTTCGCGCCGATGAGTTTCAGTTGCATTCGTTTGAATGCCGGAGCCTGATTGGTTCCCACGGGATGGCTCTCGGCTCAATTTTTGATCGCGAGGGGCAGTTGGTGGCGACCGTCAGTCAGGAAGTTCTGATTCGGGATCGCCGCTCCTGATCCGAGCTTCGTCGCGCGGCATTGCCGGAGAGTTTTTCTGGAGTTGGTGGGGCGCTGTTGTTAGCAACAACCCGTGTCTGATGTTCTCACCCACGCACTCGACCAGGCGAGCGATGAACTCGGTCTGCAATCCTACTATCGGGATCTGGTGCGACCGATCATCAAGCTACCTCGCAAGCAATGGCCCGAATGTTGCGGCGGGAATTGCGAGCCCTGTGCGCAGGTTCTGGTCGCTGTAGCCCAGCGAGTGCAAGAACTGCTGGCCGATCAGGCCTAGCGCAGGTCTCCGAGAAACATTGCCAGCAGGTCATTGAAGATATCGGCACGTTCCCATTGCAGGAAGTGTCCCGCGCCGGGCACGACAAGAGGACCGACCCGGTCGAGAAAGGCAATCTCGCAGCGGCTCACGAAATCATCGCCAATCACGTGATCTTCGGGGCCATAAAGTAGCAATGTGCGCGTCGGAACCTTCTCCAGAAGTCGCGGGAATTCTCTGGCGGTTCGCGTGCCTGCTTCCAATTGGTAGCACGCCCAACTTGCCTCCATATGGGCCGCATCCGCAAAAGGTTCGCTCATGAAATCGATGTCAGATTCGGTGAAGGTGGCGGGGGCCGCCCAAAGGCGATGCCCATACATATCGGCGACCCAGCGCCGTCGCCGGGCCGGAGTGTCGAGTTGCTCGATCAGTGCGTCGGGCTGATGGCCCTGCCATTGGCGATAGTCGCCGGTGGCATCACCTCGCAAACCTGCTTCGTCCAAACCTTGATCGGTATAGGCGGCTCCGAGAAAAGGGGGGACGCTATTGAAAAAGCAGAGACGGTCCACATGGGTATCGAAGCGCAAGGCCATATCGATTGCGACGACGCCGCCAACATCGCCCGCGGCAATCGAGTAGCGGTCATGGCCGAGCACGCGCGTCATGAGATCCTGGCAGTCGAGCGAGTACTCCGTAATATCGTGGCGATCGTCCTGAGAGACGTCAGAATCCCCGAAGCCCCGCAGGTCCGGAACGATGACGCGGTAGCCGGCCTGAACAAGAGGTTCGATATTCCGCCACCAGATCCGCTTGGTTTCCGGCCATCCGTGCAGCAACAAGATGGGGTAGCCTGCGCCTTCGGCGATATACGCAATATTCAATTCTTCGCGAATACGGACCCGGTGCACGGGGAAGGCCTTTGGCGAGGGTGTTTTTGGTTGTAGGGCGTGAAAGTGTCCGTGCTGAAAATGCATCGTCGAGGGTCTCCTTCTGGCATCAGCTTTCGCTGCTCGTTGATTCCAAGTAGGTGGAGGGAATGCAAGCTGATATTCCCATGACTTCAGGCCGGGATTTTTGCGCACTCCTCGGCGTGGTCCTCCGATGGTCGGCACTGCTGGTCGCACTGGTGGTGCTGGCTGGCTGCGATCCGGGCTCGATGGTCGAGCCGCCCCCTTCGGATTCGTGTTCGGCGATCGGCCAGCGTTGTCAGCGACCAGATGGACCGATTGGCGTCTGTCAGGTGCGACCGTGCCCGCCTGGTGCAAACGAACCCTGCTACGTCTGTACGCCCCAGCACTGACCCTCATATTCGAGCGCATCCGGTCAGGGAAGAGGGGCGCTGACGACATCCCCGCGACTTTCCGAGGCTTCCTGAAAACCATCGAGCGTTTATGGGGCAGTCCCATGGAGCTTTTTCCTCGCCAGGACATGGGTCCCCACGCTTGGGGATACAGCCCCCCCCCCCCCGGGGGCTTTGAG
>DLYX01000618.1 GCA_003447545.1 Deltaproteobacteria bacterium
ATGGATGAGGGGCGGGTCTGGGTCTTCGAATTACGCCAGGATGTTGTCTGGCATGACGGGCGGCCCTTCACCTCCGCGGACGTCGTCTTCACGTTTGAAACGATCTTCAATGACGCTGTTCCCAATAGCGCGCGCTACTCGCTGACCGTCGCCGGGGAGCCCATTCGGGTGAAAAGCGATGGCCCCCATCGCGTCAGGTTTGAGATGAGCCAGGCGTTTGCTCCTTTTCTCTATGCCATGGATGTATGGATTCTACCCGCGCATCTCCTGCGAGCGAGCCTCGACAAGGGTGAGTTTACCCGCAAATGGGGCATCGACACCGCGCCGGAGAAAATCGTAGGCACCGGCCCTTACCGGATGACCCGCTATGTTGCCTCGCAAGTCATGGAATTCAGCCGCAATGACAACTACTGGGAGCGCACCCCCGAGGGCGCCCCGCTGCCATTCCTGGCCAAGCGAGCCACGCTGATCGTCCCCGAGCAGAACACCATCGCCCTGCGCTTCCTTGCCGGGCAAACTCATTATTATGAGCCGCGACCGGAGGAAATTCCCAATCTCGAGGATCGGGCCGACGAATTGGAGATTCATGTAAATGAGATCGGGATCGACACGGGTAATCAATTTGTTGTTTTCAATCGAAACCCGAACCATTGGAACGAGCTGGGCGCCGATGGTCGACCTGACCCGAAACTGGAGTGGTTCTCGGACCGAGACTTCCTCCGAGCGCTCGCACACGCAGTCGACAAACCCGGTATGGTCAATACCGTCTATTACGGATTTGGGGTCCCCTCGGTCGCGAACATCTCGCCGTCGAATCATATCTTTCACAACCCGAATCTCGAAGATTACCAATACGATCTTGAGCTCTCGCGGCGCCTTCTGGAAACCTCTGGATATATTGACCGAGATGGCGACGGAATTCGCGAAGATCGTCATGGGAATCCGATTGTTTTCGGGCTGACGACCAATGCGGGAAACACCCTTCGAGAGCGTCTTTGCTCAATCCTGCTGCAGGACTGGCAATCGCTGGGTCTGAAAATTCACTACCGTCCACAGACTTTTCAGTCGCTCGTCGAGCGACTGAATGTGACCCACGACTGGGATGTGGTCATGATCGGATTCACCGGCAGTCTGGACCCCAACAACGGGGCAAACTTCCTGCGTTCGAGCGGAAATCTCCATATTTGGAATCCTGCCCAGAAGACCCCGGCCACACCGTGGGAGGCCGAAATCGACGATCTGCTCGATCAAGGCGCTGCCGAGCTTGATTTGGAAAAAAGAAAGCTTTTCTATTGGCGAATCCAGACCATAATCCATAGGGAACTTCCTTTCATCGGTTTGGTTCGCCAACGAAAAGCCTTCGCCTGGTCCCGAGATCTCGAGAATTTCAATCCGCTGGTCTGGGGGCTCTGGAAACCGAATCAAATCGACATCAACCCCTGAGCGAGTTATTCCGAAAAAATGCCCCGCATCCGCGTGCTCCAAACCTCGGACCTTCAAATGAGTCCCGATCGACCCGAAAGCCTTCGGGCGCTCGATCTGATCCTGGCCACGGCCCGCGAACGCGCCGCCGATATGGTGATTATTGCCGGCGATCTGATCGATCGAAACGCAGATCCCTCCCTGATGGCCCCGATCATTCGGAGCGCTCTGGAAAGATCCGCACCCCTGCCCGTCGTCATTCTACCCGGCCACGACGATCACGCCGCCTTTGATGAAACCACCGACCTGGGGGCCAATGCCGTCCGACTGCACCAAATGCCTGTCCATAAGGCGACTGTCTGTGGCCTGGATATTGTCGGTGTGCCCTGGCAACGCGGTCGCACACTTGCGGAATGCCTGATCGGCGTCGCCATGGATCCCCGCCATACGGTACTGGTCGCTCATGCCACTCTCGCTACCGGGTTGACCAATGCATTTTGTGGAGAAGGCGCCGAAGGCGCCTTCATGCCAGCCTTTGCGGACGACCTTTTCCGTCGATGCACCTATGCCGCCCTCGGTCATGTCCATGCCGGCGAGAACCTGATCTATCGAGAAGGAGAGCGACTGGTCGCCTATTCAGGATCGCCGATCGCACACAGCCCCCGAGAGTTGGGCCAACGTGGCGTTCTCCTTGTCGATTTCGAGAGCTCGATCGGCGTCGTCGATCATACCTTCGTGCCTCTGCCCACACGGAGCTATGCCCTCGTGGAGGAAAACTGCCTTCCCGGCGAAGAAGCCGCCGCTATCAACAGAATCGTCCGGCGCACGAATGAGTCCCGCATGCCCGGCGTCTGTATTCGGGCACGCCTGAGCGGGATTGCCCTGCTCTCTGCGCCGAGCCTCCGAGCCTCCTTGGAGGATGCGATCCGACAGAACTCCCAAAACAATCTGGACGGGGATGAGCTATCGGAGCCCAACGTCCGGATCGAGGTGGATATCACTGACTTCTCCGGATTGGCCGATATACCGGTAGTGGCTGAATTCATTGAAAAGATGCGCGTCTCGCCGGAGAATCCGCACGGAGCATCCGAAAACGTCCTTCGTGCGGCTTTGGAGATCGGTCTGCACTCTTTCCGCGAGGCTCTGCCGTGAGCGTTCGCATCCAACGCCTGTCGATCCGCAACTTTGGCCCTCTGCGGGACCTCGTCTTGATGCCGGGACCGGTCACCGTCGTCTATGGAAAAAATGAGGCCGGTAAAACCTCGTGCATCGACGCTCTGGTCCGAGCCCTTCGGGACCGCGTGCGACCGGGACAAGAACGGCTGATCGAGCAGACCCGCGAGGGACCGGGATTCCAGGGTGAAATCGATCTCCTGCTGGACCCGGAAGACGGCGGCAGCGTTCTCGAACTCCTGCGGGAGCACCCTTCGTTGGCTCGACTCTTTATCGTCAGGGATGCCGACCCCTCCCTGCAGACCGGTCGTTCGTGGCTCAATTCTATCCGCGACCGCCTCGTCGGCATCGACCTCGTTCGGATCTCCGAGCTTATTCGCAAACGAGCCGGGCTCACGCGCAACGGCACCCTGCGAGACGCGAGAGCGGATGAACGACAGCGGTTGACCGAGAGGGTCGCTCGCATCGAGGCCTTTCTGGAAGATTTACCCGGAGTCGGCAAATTACAGGAAGAGATCCATCAAATAGAGCTGCAGCGAACGGCCTCCCGGAGCTACGGCGAGAAGCTTCGCGGTGCCGAAAGATTCGAGCGCTTCCGAACAGCAGAGCGAGCCGCAGGAGCCGTTCG
>DLYX01000498.1 GCA_003447545.1 Deltaproteobacteria bacterium
GCCATGCAGGGTGAAGCGGGCGACAACCTCCGGCGCGCCCCGCTCTACAGACTCATGGAATGGATGCATTCCGGTCCGATCGCCGCGGCGGATCTCACGTGCGCGATCGGCAATGAAATTCGCCCCTCGCTGGGCTGCCTGCCGGCAATTGCCTTGTTTTCCGGAGCCCTCCCACCCGAAGAGCAGGGCGAAATCCGGATGAGCCTGCCCATCCCGCAGCCGCTGCAAAAACAATCCCTCATTCTGGAACGCACAACCAAGAAAAGATCGGATCTGGACTGGCGAGGGCTCGCTCCCCAATACGTCCGCAAGGATGTCGCCAGTTACGAATTCGAATCCGCCGCCACGGACGACGAACTCCTGCAGATCTGGGCCAGGCCGCTGCCGCCCAACCTTCGTCACTACCGCACGCGACCGCGGCGTATTCCATCCGGGGCAACTCTGCAGGTGGGGGTCGGCATCGCTCCAGTCGCGAGTGCGGTCGGTGCCGCGCCGGTTAGGATGTGGCTGAAGGTCGAAAACGCTGCGGGACAGCACACCCTCCTCGATACGCGACTGTCGCCCGCGACGGCAACCACATGGCAGGACCATGAACTGGACCTGCAAGCCTACGCGGGCGAGGAAGTTTCTTTCCATTTCATCAGCGAGGTCGTCGGGGGCCGTGATACGGAAAACTTCAGCGCGCCTCTCTGGGGCGCGCCAATTGTTGTGGCGCCCGTCGAAAATTCGGGCCCACCGAGTATCATCGTGATTTCGCTCGATACCCTGCGTTCGGACTACGTTGGCATCGAAAAACAAGGCCATCGTCTCACGCCGGAACTCGATCGCTTTCGCGAAACCGGTGCCGTCTTCCAAAATGCGATGACCACCTACCCCTCAACCACGGGTTCTCATATGAGCCTGTTCACCGGCGTCTACCCCGCCACGCATGAAACCATCCATGCGCGAAAGACATTACCCAACGCCATACCGACGATGGCGGAAACCTTGGCCTATCACGGATATGCCACGGCGGCCGTGACCGAAAACGCCATGCTGAATGCGGGCTCCGGATTCCTGCGCGGGTTCGATTCCTACCAGGAGCAAAAGGGCGACGATGTCTGGTCAACGGAGGGCTCCATCGAGAAAACGTTCACGGACGCCCTGTCGTGGCTGAAAGCCCACGAAGACGAGCGATTTTTCTTGTTCATCCACACCTACCAGGTTCATTTTCCCTACACGCCCCCCGAGCGACACAACCATTTCCGCAAAAACCTCAAGGGAAAATTGCCGAAGGAAAAACTCGCTCGGCAAGCCTTCTGGTCCGAGGCAGGCTATGCGGGCGAAGTCCTCTACATGGATGCGGAAGTTGGCTCACTTCTCACCGCACTGGAGTCACTTGTCGATCTCGAGAATACGATCATTGTCATCACCTCAGATCACGGAGAGGAATTCGCCGAGCATGGACATATCGGCCACGCGGAAACTCTGCATAGCGAGGTGCTGAATATTCCGATGAGTATTCATTACCCGGGCCAGATCCCGCCGCAGACTCGCGTCGCAGCACCCGCATCACTTGTCGATATTCTCCCGACGCTGCTCGACTTTGCCGGCCTGCCGCCCGAGCCGAAAGCTCAGGGAGTTTCTTTGCGACCACTTATCCGGGGCGAAGACCTGGCCGAGCCTCGAGCCGTCTACGCGCAGAACTTTGGCAAAAACGGCCAACAATGGGCCGCGCGCACCATCGATCGCAAGTTCATCTTCAACGGAAGTCAAAAGGTGCCGAGACAAGCCTACGATCTCGCCAGCGATCCCGAGGAGCAAAACCCGATGGAGTTGAGCGAAGAAGACCGGGCTGCGAGTCAGGAATTGATCCGCACCTACAAGGATTGGGTAGTCGAGGCCATGACCGCTCGAATGCTGCTGCAGTCGGAGGAGCAAGATCAGGCACCCGCAAAACCACTCGACGAAAGCGTGGCGAACAAGCTGCGCGCACTTGGCTACATGGATTAGATGGTGACGATAGGAGCCCCTCTACCCCAACGGAAAACGGCCGTCCTTCTGGCGCTCGTCTTTCTGGTGACGACCGCCTTCACCTGGGCGGCTTGGGGGCACGTGCGGGTCGATATGGGCGGGGCGCTCCACCGCGCCGAACGCCTGGCCGATGGCGCCATTCTCTATCGTGACGTCCAGGTGCACTATACACCGCTGGCGCCCTACACGATGGCAGCGCTTCTGGCGGTCTTCGGCAAGCACCTGACCGTTGTCTATCTGACCGGCCTGGCGATCCTGATGCTGCAATCCTTGCTGCTATGGAAAATTGCCCGTCGCTTCCTCGATGAATCCGAAACCGCGATCGGTCTGATCGCATTCTGGCTCCTGCTCGCTTTTCAGCCGGGTCTTTTCAATTGGGTACTCCCGAACGTCTTCGCAGGTACGTTCGCCAGCCTGTTTGCCACAGCCGTCGTCGCGATGATCGTATCCGATATCGAGGCTCCCCGGGCCAACAAGCTGCTTGCCGCCAGCCTGCTGGTCGGCATGACAGGACTCTCCAAACTCGAGTACGGTCTGGCAACGGCCATCACCGTGGTCTTCTATACGCTGTTGATCAGGCCCCGCCCGGAACAAACCACGTCAGAGGCGATCCGAAGTCGAGGAGCAGATCTTTTACGCGTGGGCCTTCCGGGAGCTCTGTTGGCAGCACTCGTGCTGGGCGCTCTTCTGACCACCGTGTCGTGGGATGTTCTGATTTTCGACAATATCTATCGGGTACGCTCCCTCTCCGACGCTCTTGATAATTATACCAGAAACTTGTTCCCGCCCTTGTGGCCGGAAGTTACCAATGCCGCTCTTTGCTATCTGGTTGTTTTTCCGGCGACCGCCGGCATTGCCGCCCTGGGCGTCAGTTGGATCCGGCAGGGTGTCATCGATGCGATTGCCGGAATTTTTCTCCTGCTTCTTGCCGCCGGCATTACCTACCTCGCGACGCGCCATATTAGCCCCGACGAGATCGTCAACATCTACAAACAGATTCAGTTCAGCTGGGCTCCTTTGGCATGGATTTCCCTTACCGCAGTCGCGATGGTTCTCCGCGACCGTATGGCGCCCCTGAATCGTTGGCGCGTCCTCGCGATCGTGGGTCTTTTCTCCTTTATCGTCACCCTGCGCTGGTCATTTCGCGTCGCCTGGCCGGCCTATTATGCAGTTCTCGCCCCTTTCCTGGTCGTATGGCTGGTCTCCGGGGTAACCAGATTCTTCTACCCGGCTGTACCGCAGCGGTCTCGCGGCATGGCCTTCGTCCTGACGGTATGGATTGCATGCGGCGCGAGCGCACATGCCTCCCAATATCGCAGCAAGACGTTTCCACTCAGCTTCCCGCGGGGAACGATCTACACGACACCCCAAACTGGAATTCCCATGAAGCGGACGGTCGACTTCCTGCGCATGCAAACCAGACCGGGAACCGCCGTGGCCGTCTTGCCTGAAGAGCAGTTGATCAATTTTTTCGCCGAAACCCCGCATCCGACCACCGACACGGGCGTCGGCCCCGGGTGGCTGGCCACACAGGCAGACAAAGAGCGCTTCCTGCAGCAGATCGACGATGCCGAGACCCCATTCCTGATTCTCAGCCGGCGACGATACCCCGAATTTGGTGCTGGCAACTTCGCCTCATATGAACCCTGGGTCGTCGCACAGCTGCAGAAGTCCTTCCATCTCGAAGTGAGAACCAAGTTCTATCAAATCTGGATGCGCAATCAGTGGCCCACCGAGGGCCAACCATGAACTCGAAACGCATCGGGATGCACAATCCCTGGGCACTTCTCGCAATCGCCCTCATCGGATGGGCTTCTGCATGGCTGGTCACCTGGGGGCACTTCGGATTCTTTGCCTGGGAGCC
>DLYX01000627.1:0-3246 GCA_003447545.1 Deltaproteobacteria bacterium
GAAAACCGCGCCTCGATTCACGGGCTCACTTTTCAGGACGTCGGGTTCGCATTGACGGCAGCAAACGAAGGTCTGATTTCATCCAGCTTCCGGCCACCGGACCAATCCGACGATATCGACATCCGCGTTCTTCTGGAACAAGACGATCGCGACAGCATTCGGGATCTGATGGATATCGAGGTCCGTGCGAGAGATGGCTACCTCGTCCAACTAGGCGACGTTGCCGATTTGGAACTAGAGCGCGGCTACCAAAGGCTCTACCACTATGGCGCACAACGAGCCGTCGTGGTCTACGCCGATGTCGACGGTGAAAACGCGACCTCCGTCTCGGTCAATAACCTGATGCAGGACACCTTCTCGGATATCCCGAATCGCTACCCCGGAGTTGATCTTGTCTTCGGAGGCGAGTTTCAGGCCACAGACGATGCCTTCGCGGATATGGGCCGTGCGTTCCTGCTGGCCGCTCTCGCAATCTATGCAATTCTTGCCGCACAGTTCCGGTCCTACGCTCAGCCCGCGATCGTGATGAGCGTGATTGTATTCTCGTTTATCGGAGTCACTTTCGGACTCTATCTGCTCTCTTTGGTGTGGAGTGGCTATGCACTCTCGATGTATGTGCTCTATGCAATTGTAGGCCTTGCAGGCATTGTGGTGAACGATTCGCTGGTTCTGATCGACTTCATCAACAAGGAGCGGGAGCGAGGCCTCTCTTCGGTCGATGCCGTGATGAGCGGATGCGAGAAACGCTTCCGTCCGATCTTTCTCACGACCGTGACCACCGTGATGGGACTCGCACCCATGGCCATCGGTCTGTCAGGGTATTCGACAGTCTTCAGCCCTTTCGCAGCCTCCATCGTCTTCGGCCTCGGGGTGGCCAGCCTCCTGACCTTGTATGTGGTTCCCATGCTGTACTTGACCCTCGAGGACGTTCAGGGTCTTCTGCCAGGGCAACCGGCGGACCCTACGAGCGATTCGTCCTGAACAATGAGGTTCTCATGGCGCGACATTTTGATCTGGCAGTAATTGGCAGCGGTCCGGCCGGCCAAAAGGGCGCGATCAATGCCGCCAAAATGGGCAAAAAGGTGGCGATCGTCGATCGCGAGGTCATGCTGGGCGGGGCCTGTACCCACACTGGGACGATTCCGAGCAAAACTCTCCGCGAGGCCGTCCTCTATCTGTCCGGTTTCCGCCAGCGGGCTTTTTACGGACGAAGCTATACACTTCAAGAACAGATCACGTGGGCCGATCTCTCGGTGCGCGTCCATGAAGTGGTCAGTCGCGAGCAGGAGATTGTACGCGATCAACTCCTGCGCAATCACATCCGTCTGATCTCGGGAGTCGCTCGCTTTCTCGATGAGCATACTCTCCTCGTCGAGTCATCCGAGGGGAGCGAGCAGATCACGGCGGATTTCATCATGATCGCCACAGGAACGCGTCCGGCTCATGCGCCCTCCGTACCCACCGACGGGCAACGAATCATGGACTCCGACCAAATGGTGCTCGAAAGCCATGGGCGAAGCCCGGTGGGCAACAGCTCGATCGTGGTCGGTGCAGGCGTCATCGGCCTGGAATATGCATCGATGGCAACCGCCCTCAAATCAGAGGTCACCATCGTGGATGCACGCGAGGATATTCTCGAGTTCGTGGATCATGAGATTCTCGAGTCGCTCTGTTTCCACCTTCGATCCCGCAAGGCAAAATTCCGTCTGGGCGAGAAGGTCACCAGCGTCGAGATCGATTCCAAGGACCGGGTGAGCGCCCTGCTGGAAAGCGGCAAGCGGGTGACCGGCGATACACTTCTGTATACGGTCGGCCGCGACGCCAACACAGATAGTCTGGGTCTCGGCCTGCTGGGCATCGAAACCGATGCTCGTGGTCGGATCCCGGTAGATGCCGCCTACAGGACCGCCCAACCGCATATCTATGCAGCGGGAGATGTGATCGGATTCCCCGCACTTGCCTCGACGTCGATGGAACAGGGACGGCTTGCCGCCGCCCATATGTTCGCGGGCCACGAGCCGGGCAAACCACCACTCCTTCCTTACGGGATCTATACGATTCCCGAAGTATCCATGATCGGTAAAACGGAGCAGGAACTGACCCACGAGAAGGTTCCCTACGAGGTTGGCTCTGCGCGGTTCGACGAACTGGCCCGGGGCAATATGATCGGAGACAGCTCCGGCATGCTCAAGCTACTATTCCATGCCGAAACGCTGGAAATACTTGGCGTCCATATCCTTGGCGATGGCGCATGCGAGCTCATCCATATCGGCCAAGCCGCGATGACGTTAGGAGGCACCATGGAGTTCCTGCGCGATACGGTCTTCAACTACCCGACTCTTGCCGAGGCTTATAAAGTTGCCGCGCTCGATGGCCTGAACCGACTCTAGAGTACCGGTCCCGAGGTCGGCTCTAGGGTTCTGCCAAGTCCGCCAGCGGTGGACAGGTACAGGAGAGATTGCGATCGCCCCACGCGTTATCGATTCGACCGACCGCCGGCCAGAATTTATGCTCGTGGAGCCACCCGGCAGGCCAGGCCGCCTGCTCCCGACTATAGGCATGGCCCCACTCGTCGGCCGTCACTGCGACAGCAGGATGGGGTGCGTGTTTCAGGGGGTTATCGTCCCGATCCATCTGGCCCGACTCGATCTGACGAATCTCGTCGCGGATCCCCAGCAAGGCGTCACATAGGCGGTCGAGTTCGGCTTTTGGTTCGCTCTCGGTCGGCTCGATCATCAACGTCCCAGCCACCGGAAAACTCATCGTGGGTGCGTGGAATCCGTAATCGATCAGGCGCTTGGCGATATCTTCGACGGTTACCCCGGCCGATTTCTCGAAAGGACGGCAATCGATAATGAATTCGTGGGCAACTCGGCCATCAGGTCCGGTGTAGAGAACATCAAAATCCTTATGCAGACGACGCGCCATATAATTGGCATTGAGAATAGCTACCTGGGTTGCTCGGGTCAGCCCACCGCCGCCCATCAGAGCGATATAAACCCAGCTGATCGGCAAGATACTCGGACTCCCGTAAGGAGCGGCCGACACCCCGCCCTCGCCTTCGATCGGATCGCCGGGCAGGAATGGACGCAAATGCTCGCGTGCGGCAATCGGTCCCATACCCGGACCGCCACCGCCATGAGGAATACAAAAGGTCTTGTGGAGGTTGAGGTGGCAGACATCGGCGCCAATTCTCGCCGGTGAAGTCAGTCCCACCTGCGCATTCATATTGGCGCCATCCATATA
>DLYX01000627.1:3559-3944 GCA_003447545.1 Deltaproteobacteria bacterium
CCATCCATATAGACCTGCCCCCCGGCCTCATGAACCATCTGGCAAATATCCTGAATTCGTTCTTCAAAAACGCCATGCGTGGATGGGTATGTGATCATCAGGGCCCCGATCCGGGACTCGTGAGCTGCCAGTTTCGCGGCAAGGTCCTTCAGGTCGACATCCCCCTGAGCATCGCAGGCTACGGCGACGACACGAAACCCGGCAATCACGGCTGTGGCTGCATTGGTGCCGTGCGCCGAGACGGGAATCAGGCAGACGTCTCTCTCCGTGCCCTGGTTGGCGTCGTGAAAACGTCGAATGGCCAAAAGGCCTGCATATTCGCCTTGAGAACCGGCATTCGGCTGGAGGGAGACCGCGGGCAGGCCGGTGATCTCCGCGAGCCAAA
>DLYX01000518.1 GCA_003447545.1 Deltaproteobacteria bacterium
CCGGCTTCCATCGATTGACCAAGTTGTGAATTGTACGCTGGAAAAAGCGTCTGGTTGGGCGATGTTGCGCGGAACTCGTCGAGCCGCCAGGCCTGTCCGCTCAAGTCTTCCACGAACCGCGTGTTTTTCGGATCGTCGAGCATGCGATCGACTTGCAGGTCGAGGTGGTAGGAATCCTGAAGAAGGCCCTGTGATGCCAGGTTGATGAGTTCCTGATCGGGCGGGCCGCGCCACAGAAATGCGGCCAGCCGCTTGGCGAAATCGTAGTCTTTCGAAATGCCCTGCTGGTCGATCTGGTAGAGGAAATTCGGGGCTGTGAGGATCGCCAGAAGCGGTGTACGCAACGCCTCGACAAAGGGCTGACCTTCATCCAGAGCTGTCAGCCCAAGCCGTGCAATCCTGGCAATGGAACGCTCGCTGAGGGGGTGGCCGAACGCGCGTGGTGCAAAGTCTGCCACAATCTCGATGAGGTGCTCCTCGGGATTTTTACTGAGCAGGAGGGTTCCGGCTTCGTCCAATTCGATCCCCGGCAGCAGCCCCCGGAAGCTTGCCGGCGGCCACTCGTCGGTCAGTGGTCCCTCGATCACCATGGAGCGAAATGCGACTCCTTCGCCGGTATAATTTTGTGCCAGCATATTGGCTTCGAAATAGCGGTAGAAAGGATCGTCGGCGGGAACGTCGGCTTCAGCGATGCACGGTGCGACCAGATCTCCTGGTTGGAGGAAGACTTCGGTCGAGACGACCCGCGTCTCGTCGTCAATAAGATCCCAACTGCCAATCAGTTCATCCAGCGAGGCGACGATGCCCTGCGTTTTTCCCTTGAACAGAGTCATGACGACCAGCGAGTCGGCCTGGTGTCGGTATCCATCCAGCGTGACCTTGTAGCGCCCTTCTTGCAGGATGGGGACGTAGTGGCGCTCGGAGTCCATGGTGTAGGTGCAGACCGCACCATCGAATTGAACCGCGGCATCATCCAGCATCTTGACCACGCCCAGACCAAAGGTTTCCGACAGTGCGAAATAGGCCATCAAGCCTTGGCTATAGTCAATTTTTCTCTCCAGGCTTTTCGGTCGAGTGCCGAGGACCAGAGCCGTATCCAAAGCGCGGTTGGCGGCCTCGAGATAGCTGCGGATGTGCAAGGCCGAGATTCCCTGGCTCTCGGCGACGGTATCAAAGCCGCCGGCGTCTGCTTCGGGCGGTAGCGACTCACTGATCAAAATCGCCGCATCTTCGTCAATATGAAGAAGATCTCGGAGGGCGTAGGCGTATTCGAGTTGGGTCATTCGGCGCAGGGGTGGCCCGGATGACCGGGGTGCCTGCCCGCGGAGCTCAAAACCTCGACGTGACGTATTCGGAGTCTCGTCGGCCAGGATGCCCTCGAGAGCGTCTCCCCGCGCCGAGGCGAGGCTGGCGGTGACGGGGCAGAGAAGGACGAAGATCAGGGGCAGGATCAGGGGTACGAGGAGAGCGAAAGGATCATGGATAGGAATCCCGGCCGGCGTTGATTTTTGGTGGCCTCTGATCCGGTGGAGAAGTTCTCGAAGCATCCGGAACTCTCCAACTCGGAAGGCCCAGCGTCAAGTCAAAAGCTCCAGTTCCGCTGCCTTCTCAGGTGAATCAGTCTTGCCCCGTGTCTATTTGGTCCATTGTCCCATTCCTGATCGGTGGATGACCTCGCCAACGCTCTCGCCGAGAGCCTCCGGTAATCCGGGAATGGTCGCACCGGCCGCCGCGGGGTGCCCGCCACCGCCGCATGCTTCGGCGAGTTTGGAGAGATCAAAATCGAAATCGGGAGAACGGCGGAACGACATGGCACGGCTTCGCACATCGAAGAGTGCGAAAACGGTGCGTGGACTCGACTTGCCCCACTCGTCAGCGATTTCGCCGGCGTAACCGTCGCATAAGGCAGAGGTGAGCGTCATGCCCTCGAGTTTTCGGTCGATGCGCGTATCCGTGGCCAGGTTTCGGTTCCGCTTCAGCTCGCCAAGCACGCGCGTGCGGGCGGCTGCCATCGCGGGCGTGTCGGAGAGATCGTCATCCATGGCGACAAAGGCCTCGTAGCCCTCGCGGGCCGGCATGACGCGCAGGATCAGACCGAGATCGCGCGAGCCCTCCACCGCATGAATCCAGCGATCATTATCGTCGGCGGACTCGACCATCGGGGCAAAGGCCTTGAATCGGGGCGAGAGGTTGTCCCCTCCGAGACTGGCGAGGTGCTGGTACGTCAATTTCGCTGCAGAATACTCGTCGCGCACGATCTTGGTTGCGAAATCGAGCTGGTAGCCACCCGCAGCAAGCCGGTCCATCGCAGTTTTATGATGGTCGATCCAATGCACGATGACACCGGAAGCGATGAGTTGGCGCAGATGATCTTCTGTCGCCTCGTCGTTCCAGGAAATATCCGTGATCCAGAGTTCCTCGCCGGGGGCGGGATGGAGGCGTCGAATCGTGTCCCCGACGGTTTTATTGGAGGGGAAATGGGCGACAACCTTCTGCCCGTCGTGGAATCTCGCAATGCTGGCTGCTGCGGCCGCTCCGTCAAAACAATGAGGGCCATGGCTGACCACGTGGACTGTCTTTTCCTTCATGCGAAACACTCTACCACCTCGTCTCCGCCTGCCAAAGGTTGCAGAATTCCCCTCTCGCAAGGCCGCCCGAGCGGGGAGGCGAGCTTACTCGCCGCGCGAGAAGTGGCGCATTTTCTCCAGAGTGAAAGAAGTCGGCGGTCCGCCGGCCACGCGGGTTTCGCGCTGGACCAGTCCGACCCCGCGGACATACCACTCGCGGATGTCCTGAACGACGGGCGGTGTGCCGGCGCGGGTGAGGGTCTGTTTCGTCTCGACGAGCAAGACATCCGAGAAAGTGCCGGCGGGGACCTCGACAGTGGTCGTCCGGCCGACCCGACTCTCCCGTTCTCCCTCCACGGTGATCGTGGCATCGCCTTCCTGGGCGAGGATGCGGCTGCGCGATTTCCAGACATAGCCGGGCTTCAGAAACTTTTCGGAAGGGAGGCCGGGGATGACAGCGGTGACCCTGCCAGCGGCTCTGGATGCGCCGGATTTCCCCTCCGCCGCGCCACGCGTGGTCAGCGCAAGATTACCGTTCTCGCAGCGGACTTCAGTGATACCGGCCGCTCGCGCCCGGCTTTTTCGGGCCGCCTCACGGACGGTTTGGCGAAGCTCCGCGACTTCACCCGATGAGTTTTTTGTCACGGTCGCGACAACCACACTGCGGATAGCCCGAGCGCGACCGGCACCAGAGACCTCCTCGTATTCCCATCGCGCACCGTCGGGCGTCGGAAACCATGGATTACAAAATCCGGCCACCGTGGATGCCCCTGCGGTTGCTGTGAGCGCCAATGAAAATGCGAGGCCGAGAAGTCCGGAGATCGTCGCGATTTTCATAGGTGCCCCGGGTCTCGATATTCGCCAAAAACGTCGCGATAGATATCCGAGATTTCGCCAACCGAGCATCCCAGATCAACAGCCTTGATCAGATGAGGCATCAGGTTCTGGTCCCCTTCCGCAGCCTTTCGGATCGCATTCAGGGCGTTTTCGACAGACTTGGGGTCTCGCCCCGCCTTGAATTCCTGAACTCGTTTGATTTGTGTTTTCTCCAGCTCGGGCGGGATGCGCAGGATCTTCAGGTCCTGTGCGGTCTCGCTACGGAAACCGTTGACGCCGACGGTGATGCGTTCGCCACGATCTGTTTCGCATTGGGTTTGCCATGCGGATTCGGAGATCTCTGTTTGCGGGAAGCCTTCATCGATCGCAGCGATCATGCCCCCCCGTGCGTCGATCTCGTCGATCAAATCGCGAGCGGCTTTTTCGATGGCATCCGTGAGCGCCTCGACGGCATAGCTGCCGCCGAGCGGGTCCACGATGTTGGCCACTCCGCTTTCCTCGGCGATGATTTGCTGGGTGCGGAGGGCGAGTGTCACGGCGTCTTCGGTCGGGAGGGCGAATGTCTCGTCAAACGAGTTCGTATGCAGAGATTGCACGCCGCCGAGAACACCCGCCAGAGCTTGCAAGGTCACTCGAACGATATTGTTCAGCGGCTGTTGCGCGGTCAGGGAAACTCCGGCCGTCTGACCGTGCATTCGCAGCCGGCAGGCCTCTTCCTTTTTTGCTCCGTAGCGCTCGCGTACCAATTTGGCCCAGAGCCGTCTTGCTGCGCGGAGTTTTGCAATTTCCTCGAAAAAATCATTGTGGATATCAAAGAAAAACGAGAGCCGGTGGCCGAAGTCATCGATGCTCAGACGGCCCCGCGAGACCACTGCATCAATATAGGCCAAACCATCCGCAAGGGTGAACGCGACTTCCTGAATCGCCGTCGCTCCCGCCTCGCGAATATGGTAACCGCTAATGGATACCGCATGCCAACGCGGCATTTCTTCCGCACAGAACTCGATCATGTCAGCGACGACTCGAACTGACGGTTCGGGTGGAGAGATCCACTCCTTTTGCGCAATGAATTCCTTGAGCATGTCGTTCTGGATCGTGCCCGAAAGTTTCGCGCGAGGAATACCGCGTCGCTCGGCAAGGGCGATATACATCGCGAGCAGGATCGAAGCCGAGCAGTTGATCGTCATCGACGTCGAGACCTGATCAAGGGGAATGTCGCGGAACAAGATCTCGGCGTCCGCGATGGTCGAGA
>DLYX01000530.1 GCA_003447545.1 Deltaproteobacteria bacterium
GGAAGCCGAAGAGGCTTCTCTTGGCGGCAATGAGACCTATCAGGAGCTCCAAGCGAACCTGACCAAAGCTCAAGACGCGCTGAAAGAACCTTCGACTGCGGCGGAAATTGCGGCATTGGAGGCAAAGCTTCCCGGCCTCGGACTTGATAACCGCGATGCCGATATCAGGGTCCGGTTTATCAAGAGCGAACTCGAAGTCGCCAAATTCAAATACGATCACGCGATCCAGGAAGGTGGCGACGTCGGGGCCGCCCGTGAGCATCGCGACGAGTTGAGTCGCCAGAAAGAGACTCTCGAAGCCGCTTTCGCCGAATCACAGGCGGATGTCGCGGCGGTTGAGGGCGAAATTGCGAAGTTGCGCGCTCCAGTAACGGCCGCACAGAAAGAGCTGGATACGGTCGCCTCGGAGAGGGACGCGATACAGGTGAAGCTCGACGGCATGAAGTCCGTGATTGGTATCTTGGAGACCGACCGGATTCCGACGATTCATCAAATTGTCCTGCCGGACTTCGATGTGAACAACTTCGAGCAGCCAGTGGGACGTGTGGACCGTTGTGTTACTTGTCATATCGGGATTGACCGGGCAGGTTTCGAGGACGTCGGCCAGCCGCTTGCGACTCATCCGGACCGCTCCCTCTATATCGGAAAGCATCCAAGCAATCAGTTCGCCTGTACGCCTTGCCACGACGGGCAGGGCGTAGCCTTGAACTCGGTAGAACAAGCCCACGGTGACGTAGCGTTTTGGCTGCAGCCCTTATTGCGAGGCCCGCAGCAACAGTCGCGTTGTATCGATTGCCACCGCGAGGTCGTCGACCTCGAAGGTGCGGGGAACATCGCCAAGGGCGAGCAACTCTTCGAGCAACTTGGCTGTCACGGATGCCATCTGGTGGCCGGTTACGAGGAACTCGACAAAGTCGGACCAAGCCTGGCCCGGGTCTCTGCCAAAGTCGACCCCCAATGGTTGGTCGATTGGATCCAGAACCCTCAGGCCTTCCGGCCCCGAACCAAAATGCCGAATTATATGTTCTCGGACGAAGAAGCGACTGCTGTGGCCGCCTACGTCTGGACCTCCAGTCAGGAGGATGGGGCCGAATGGGAAGCCCGCCAAGTGAGCGACACGGGGGTCGACGCATCGAACCCCGAACTGGTCGCCGAAGGCGAACTCGTATTTAACCAGGTTGGTTGTCGAGGTTGTCACGCGGTAGGCGAGGAGCAAGTCTCCCGGAGTCTCGGAGTGGACAAGGACTGGGCGCCCAATCTCTCCCGCGTCGCGATGAAGACCAATGGCGAGTTCCTCTACGCCTGGGTCAAGAACCCCAAGGGGTATAATGCCCACACCCGAATGCCGAGCCTGCGCCTTTCCGATCAGGAAGCCCGGGCCGTATCTTCGTATCTTTTGAGTATCTCTCCCACGATGGAGCCGGACCCTGAAACAGTGACCGTGGCCATGCTCGAAGACCCGGAGCGTGCCGAGCAAGGCAAGGCGCTGATCCGCAAATACGGGTGTGCCGGGTGTCATACGATCAACGGGATGGAAAACGAGTCTCGTATCGGTGTGGAGCTCTCCGCCTTTGCGGCCAAGGGCATCGAAGAGCTCTTCTTCGGAAACGCCAAGGGCATCGACCACAATTGGAATGCCTGGACCTACGGGAAGCTCGAGAACCCTCGCGTCTACGCCACCGAGCACGTGGAAGGAATTATGCCCAACTTCCATCTGAGTCACGAGGACATCATCAATCTTCGTGTGTGGCTCCTGAGCAGAAACGATCGCCAGCCTCCAATGAGCTATCGGCAACCGGGCTACGACGGCCGGTGGGCAAAAGTTCAAAAGGGCAGACGGTTGGTCGACAAATACAACTGTCAGGGTTGTCACGAAATCGACGGCAAGGGCGGCTATATCAACGCTCTCTACGAAGATAACCCGACCGAGGCACCTCCGATTCTCTACAACGAGGGCGGTAAGGTTCAACCCGAGTGGCTTTACGGCTTCTTGCAGAACCCCGCGCTCCAGCCTCTGCGTTTCTGGCTGAAGGTCCGGATGCCCACCTTCCCGCTCTCGGCTGATGATACGACATCGATTGTGGAGTATTTCACAGCGAAATCCGAGCTGGAAAACCCGTATTTCTTCTGGGATCCGAAAGTCGATTCCACCCCCGAGTTGTTGCACAACGGCGACCTGCTGATGTCGGAAGAATATTTCTCCTGCTGGTCGTGTCACGTGATGGGCGACAAGACACCGGGCGGACCCATGGAGTATTGGGCACCAAACCTGGCCTACGCTCACGAGCGCTTGAACCCGGACTGGATTATTCGCTGGATCGAGGACCCGCAGTCCGAAATGCCGGGAACCAAGATGCCGGCATTCTACCCGGGCGGCCCGGAGGATATCTTCGATGGGGATGAGGCCAAGCAGATCGTGGCGATGCGAGATTGGATCATGTCGCTCGATTATATGAGCGGTAATGCGGCAGCGGGTGACGAAATGGTGCAGGAACCATAGGGTCTTCTGCAACTTAACACTCTCGTAACATGGATCGAGTTGACCTTGACCTCGCTTGGACTAGACAGTCTGGTATGGACCAAGAACAACGAGACGAGAAGGCTTCTGCTGATCTCCTGCAACACCTGATCAGGTACCCCGAGGATCTGCTCGATATCCGTCGACTGCAGCGATCCTTCGGGGTGCCGTCACAGAGAGTGGCTCAGGTTTTATGGAAGGTGAGCCCGAGGCATTAATGGCCGTTTCTTCGTTTCCCAAGATCCCGGATCCTTCGCCTGAGGCACCTCATCGGCTTTCCCGAATGAGAGCGGAAGCTGTCGATTTTTACTACGGCGAGACTCAGGCACTCTCCGAGGTCTCCCTCGAGATTCCAGATCGCCATGTGCTGGCTCTGATCGGGCCCTCGGGCTGTGGCAAGTCCACGTTCCTGCGCACGATCAACCGCATCAACGAGCGGCACAGCTACGTGCGTACAGAGGGTGGCGTGGAGGTCTTCGGTGAAGACGTCATGGCCGAGGATGTGGAGCTCGTGCAGGTGCGAAAGCAGATCGGCATGGTCTTCCAGCGCCCGAACGCCCTGCCGATCTCCATCCGCGAGAACGTTCTGTTCGGGCTTAAACTGCACAGCACAAAGAAGATGTCCCGGGCGAAGCAAGACGACGAGGTTGAGAAGGCCCTGCGCCGGGTCCTTCTCTGGGACACCGTGAAGGATCGACTAGGGGACGTCGCCACGAGCCTCTCCCTAGAGGAGCAGCAGAAGCTCTGTATCGCGCGACTGCTGCCGATGAAGCCGCGGGTGCTGCTCATGGACGAGCCATGCAGCGCGCTGGACCCCAAGGCCACTTCGGCCGTGGAGGATCTGATCTGGGAGCTGCGCGGTGAGTACACAATCTTGATCGTGACCCACAATATGGCTCAGGCCCGTCGCGCCAGCGACGAGTGCATCTTCATGCTTATGGGCAAGGTGATTGAACACACCAAGACCGAGGAGATGTTCCTAACGCCAGGACACCAGGAGACCGCGGACTACATCGAGGGCCGCTACGGTTGATCCAAGCTGGTGTCCCAGCCCTCCAGGCTAGAAGGGCCTGTAGACGACCAAGTAGACAGCGGCGACGACGAGCGCGATGACCACCATGGTCATTTTCGGCGCTAGCTCAGGCTTGCTCTTGACGATACCGGGGATGGCTGCAATCGCAATCCAAATGACCAGCTTGGCGATCACCCAGCCAGGCCACCCAACGGAGGTCCTGGCGAGTAGGCCGAAGGCGGCCACGAAGCCAATGATGCCTACGACTGCGGTGATGCGGAGCGGCTTAGATTCGCGCGCCTTGGGAGCGGCGAGGGCGCGCTGGGTCATAGCCACGAAGAGGAACATCGAGGCGATGTGGAGGAAGCTATAGAATGCGTAGGTCATGGGAAGTGCTGGGGGTGGGGTAGTTTTGCCCTAGGATACTCAGGTGGCCAAGCAAGTGGGAAACGTGCCTGGTAGTTCGCCGGACTTTGATGCTGGATGCAGGGGATTTCGTGCTAGCAAGTGCAAACTTAAGACGACCCGCGTCTCCGTTGTTATGGGCCGGGACTTTCCTTGCGGGAGCACACCGAAGGAGCCGAGGACCTGGCGTTCCATAAAGTGACTTTCACCCTTTAGGTTCCCCGGCTTGGCGTCGATGTTTTGGCTAACGCGGCCCGGCTACTTCGGGACTAACCGCCCGTGCTCCCTCTCCTCAATCGCGGCAACGACCGCACCCCCCAAAAAAAATGCGCAGCCTGCCTGCGCACCCCCAGGCTAGAGTGCCAGGCCCCCGTCGCGAGGGTACCGTTCTAGGCTT